>JBFELW010000350.1:0-3183 GCA_041551995.1 Paenisporosarcina sp. | reverse complement strand
TATGCAGATGTTCACCATCCTTTGCTACCTTCGTTTCGGGAGTACGCATGGATCTTCCATGATGAAATGGAAGTAAATGATTTAACAGGAAATCGCCCTATCAATCATTTAACGAACCAGGAAGAGGAATCATTTCACGGGATTAATTATCGGTATGAACCAGAGAATAGACGTGAACAGCTTATCGCTGAAGGCGTAGTTTGCCCTAATTGTGAAGGGGAGGAAGTGCACCATGACTCATGGGTATTTGGAGATCCATCTACTCCCATTCTACGTGGTTATGTTGGGGATCCAGCAAAAATCCGAATCATTCATGGAGGGGTAAAAGAAACGCATGTTTTCCATTATCATGTGCATCAATGGTTAGGTGATTCTCAAGATCTCAACTCTGAACTTCTCGATTCGCAATCCATCAGTCCACAATCGCATTACTCAATTGAGCCGTTGTATGGTTTAGGAAGTTTGCATGGCTCATTCGGGGATGCCATTATTCACTGTCATCTTTATCCACATTTTGCTGCTGGTATGTGGGGGATGAACCGCGTATTCAATACACTTCAGGATGGAAGTCAATGCTATCCGAATGGCATTAAGATAAAAGCATTAAAGCCCTTACCTGACCGGAAAGCCCCTCCTAGACCAACGAAAGAAAAGCCAGGGTTTCCGAATTTCATTCCTGGAAAAGTTGGTTATAAGGCGCCGCGTCCACCGCTAGGGATAGTGGGAGGAAGGGGAATGACAGAATTAGAACGTCATGCGGCTATTGAAAATCCGAGACCTGGAGCAGTGTTTTCTGACCCTTGTCCTAAAGATTCACCGATTAAGGTCTTTAACATTTCGGCAATAGAACTCCCCATCCAGTACAACAAACAAGGGTGGCACGATCCTAAAGCACGTATATTTGTTCTAGATGAAGATTTAGAAGATGTCTGTTCGGGTAAGAAAGAACCTGAACCTCTCGTCATTCATGCGCCAGCCCATACGTGTTATCATATTAATTTCACAAACAGATTGCCTCACATTTTAGATGGAGATGCATTCCAATTAGTTACTAGAACGTACGAGGCCGGCTTTCATATCCACTTTGTAAAATTTGATGTTCTGGTTAACGATGGTGGAAATGTTGGGTGGAACTATAACTCTGGCGTATTGCCCGATGAAACAATTCAATACGTCTATTATGCAGAGTCTGAGTTAAAAGCATGGTTTTTTCATGATCATTTATTTGCATCTGCACACCAGCAGCATGGTGTGTTTGGCTCGGGAGTTGTTCATCCCCGTTTCACAAAATTCCTTGACCCAGCAACAGGAGAGGAAGTAGATCACGGTACTCAAATTACTGCACAAAACCCATTAATTCCAGATTATCGAGATTTAGCTTTGTTTGTTCAAGACTTTGCTTTGTTGTTTGATGAAAACGGTCAACCTCTTAATCCTCCAAAGTTTCCAGGCTCTCAAGATGACCCCGGCTTATTCGGAGTAAATTATAAAAATGAACCCTTACAATTTCGCTTGGGTGAGGATTGTGACCCAGCCTACTCATTCAGCTCCTTTGTAAATGGAGATCCTATTACACCAATACTGAAAGCGTATGAGGGAGATACAATTCGCATTCGTCTTCTGCAAGGAGCACAAGAGGAATCTCATAGCTTTAATATTCATGGACTCCGATGGCTTAGGGGGCGCCGTAGTTTAAATTCTAAAATGGAAGATCAACAACATATTGGTATTTCAGAGTCCTTTACGCTAGAAACATTTATCCCTAATTCGGGAGACTATTTATGGGCTTTTGAAACAGAAGAAGATTTATGGAATGGCCTTTGGGGGTTAATTCGAGCCTATGACGAAAAGGTGCCAGATTTAATACCTTTAGAGGATCGTCCGAGACCTTTAAAGCGATCCAAACCATTACCAGAGTGTACAGGAAAAAAACCACCGCAAGCGGCAGACCCTACACTAATTCCAGTCAGAAATGGACCGGTACGTTACTTTGATGTTGTCGCTTTTCAAGTTCCCATTATGTATAACGACTATGGAGACTACGATGCGAATGGTATTGTATTCAGCCTTAAGGAAGATATGGATGCCATTCTCGAAGGGACGAAAAGACCGGAACCACTCGTTATTCGAGGGAATGTTGGAGACACTGTAGAAGTGACTTTAACCAGTCTATTGAAAAAAGAACTGTTTCCTTTTCCGGATGGCATTTACCACTATCCGACTGTTAAACAGCAAGCCTGTTACCCACCTTCTCTTAGAATCTCACTGCATCCCCAATTAATTCAGTATGACGTGAAAACCTCAGCGGGTGAAACTGTTGGATTTAATGGCGATCAAACTGTTGGACCAGGGGAAAGTAGAACATATCGTTGGGAGGTAGATGCTCAAGTAGGATCTTGTGGAATGTGGGATATGGCGGATATTCGTAACCACAAATCCCAAGGGGCATTCGGAGCATTTATTGCTGAACCCCGTGGTACTGAATATTTGAATCCATATACACTAGAACCAGTACGAACAGGCGCAAGCGTTATACTTCGCAATCCTTTTTTACCGGATATAAGAGAATTTGTCATGATTATGCATGACGGAGTGAGATTACTAGATAAAAACAATGACGTTATTATCGATCCACTAGCTGGGATGCTACTTCCTCTTGCATCCGAAGAAGGAGATACCGATACGTATGACCAAGGCTCCCGTGGATTTAACTATCGAAGCGAACGGTTAATAAACCGGTTTCTAGAGAAGCCAGTGCTTCACGACTTATTCAGTTCACGTGTTTTTAAAGATCCCGCTACCCCATTATTTGAAAGTTATGTGGGAGATCCGGTAACGATAAGATTAATTACGCCAGCAGAAAGACGAAGGGCTCATACATTTCATCTTCATGGCCACCGATGGCGTTTTGAAGCAATGAATATAAATTCACGTACAGAATCTTTCAGTGGATTTAACATTGCTGGATCTACTCGGAACTTAGAATTACTCGGTGGAGCGGGTGCATATAAAGGATTTCCTGGTGATTACATGTACCGATCTGGCAATATCATGTGGGATATCGAGCAAGGCATGTGGGGAATTATGAGGGTGTACAATGAGTTGAATAAAATTTTGCCCCCATTAAATGAATAGTGAGTTAGGGAGAGAAGAATAGTTTTCTTCTCTCTTTCTACATATAGT
>JBFELW010000349.1:0-3188 GCA_041551995.1 Paenisporosarcina sp. | reverse complement strand
GTTCAATTTCAGTTCCTGGCATTAGAGCAGCCCATTCGGCTTGCCCGTAATTTGTAAACTCTATGCGTAGTGTGGGAGTTACAGGAGGAGTTAGAGGCTTTACTAAATGCCGGTTATCTACTGCTTTCTGTACTTTCTCTTTTAATAATGCTTGGGTTTTTAATGGATGTAGTGTTTTAACGGCTTGACGGGTTATAGACTCCTTTACGGCTACTGTTGTGATATTCGGTATGAGTGCCTCCGCTTCACGGCAAGCACCATCGTCTCCAGCGACCATAATAACGGGTACCTTAAAATGACCGGCTACATATGCATTAAATCCCAGTTCTCCAATTTCCACATCATTTATGTACATGGTTCGTACACTAAAACTCATCGAATGACTCATGACACCTGGTTGACCAGCGCGGGAATGATACCCGGCAAAAATAGCTCCTTCATATGTATCGTCAAGCGATTGCACCATAGAATACGGCTTAACGCCCCCTGTAATAAGCTTCGCTTCAGGATTTAATTCCTCTACTAAGAGGTTATTCATTTTTGAGTGACTATCATTAACAAGAATATCAGTAGCCCCTTTTAAAAGTAGACCTTCAATTATCGCATTGGCTTCGTTTGTCATGATACGACGGGCACGTTCATAATTGTGTTTGGTTGAATCAACAAAAGTATGATCCGGTAAACCCGTAATTCCTTCCATATCCACAGAAATAAAATACTTCATAAACTTCCCCCCACATCCACTAATATGCTGTAATCTCATGCACATAATTATTAAATTTTACCAATATTATTTGAATTTTTCAATAATATTTGGCTGAATTTTTCGATTGTCGAAATGATTTAATTGTTGTGAGGTAGGGGCTCGGGGAGGTTGATTATACAATACAGCTAACCCTATCTAGCATATATTACCAACTATTTGAATATTCATAGGATTATATTATTAAGTACTGTATGTTGACATCTTCATTTTCACATATTAAGATAAAGACAACTTTTATGTTCGGGGTAACAGGCAGAAGGTGTCGAGAGCGGCATCGCCAATTATGAACAGATGAGCTTAGTATAGAAGAGCCGAGAAATCAACGACAAAGAGAAGTAGCGTAAGGTCGTTCTTTTAGAGAGTCAGCGTGTGGTGGAAGCTGATAGAAACGAATTACGTGAATGGACTTTGGAGAGTTTCCCTGAACCAGGTTGTAAGGGAAAACGTCTGATCTACGTTACAGGTCTTTAAGTGATAGCCAAACAAGGCTTTTAAATGAGGTGGCACCGCGGTCATTCCGTCCTCTGCAAGTGAACGTTTCTGTTCATTTGCAGGGGACTTTTTTGTGTTTGTGGTGCCTAAGCAGAGGAGAGTTGAGTATGAAGAGCTTAGCAAGAGAGACAATCAAACTTCACATGAACGGTGATGCACTCACCCCTATTTCGATATTTAAACGGTTAATAGGTACGCGGAAATTTCTATTGGAGAGTTCATTGAAGCATGAAGAGTCCGGACGATATTCTTTCATGGGGGCAAACCCAGTGAAAGAATTCAAGGGAACTGCTTCTACACTTACCGAAACAAGTTTTCAAGACAAAGAGACCATTCAGCATGCTGGTAAACCACTAGATTTACTCAAGAGTTTATTGCCAACCGTTGAGGAAGACGATGAATTCCCATTCAATGGAGGTGCGGTGGGTTATATCGGCTACGATGTCATTGCTCAGTATGAAGATATTGGATTCCCATTACCAGACCATCGAGAGATGCCAGATATCCACTTTCTTGTGTACGAAACAATTGTTGTCTATGACCACCTCAAACATGATGTCACCATTTTACACAACGGTTCAAATCCAGAAATCTTACAAACCATTCGTCTCCAATTGGAAATAAAAGAAGTAGAACATAATGAAAAATCTTCACCTGGTACCTTTATATCGAATATGACGCAAGAACAGTTTATTGAAAAAGTGAAACGAGCTAAAGAGCATATTATAGCAGGTGATATTTTTCAAGTTGTTTTGTCTCAGAGACTGGAAGCTCCATTTAAGGGAGATTCTTTTGCCTTGTATCGAAAACTGCGTAAAGAAAACCCATCTCCATATATGTTTTACGTCGATTTTAAGGAGCATGTTGTTCTCGGAGCATCTCCAGAGAGTTTATTAAACATAAAGGGAAATCGTGTGACGACAAATCCCATTGCAGGTACTCGAAAACGAGGGAAAAACCGTGAAGAAGATGATGCACTTCAAATCGAACTTCTTAAAGACCCGAAAGAACTAGCTGAACATCGTATGCTAGTCGACCTTGGTAGAAATGATTTAGGACGCATTAGCGAAATAGGATCCATACATTTAACAAAATATATGACCATTGAAAAATACCAACATGTGATGCACATCGTTTCTGAAGTCTGTGGCACACTGCGAGCTGACATGCACCCTTTCGATGCTCTAGTAGCCTGTTTGCCTGCTGGTACCGTTTCAGGAGCTCCCAAGATTCGAGCCATGCAACTCATTCAAGAGTTTGAAACAGTGAAACGCGGAGTGTATGCAGGGGCTGTTGGGTATTACGGATTTAACGGGAACCTCGACATAGCACTCGCTATCCGGACCTTGGTTATCAAAAATGACACTGCATACGTTCAAGCAGGAGCCGGAATCGTTTATGATTCTGACCCTGTTACGGAATATGAAGAGACCCTTCATAAAGCAAAATCGTTGCTTGAGGTGTTGTCATGATTTTACTTCTCGATCATTACGATTCATTTACTTATAACCTGTATCAGAGTCTTTCCATGCTGGGAGAAGAAGTCAATGTCGTTCGATACGACGAGATTTCACTCGAAGACATTAAAAAATTGGCACCAAGAGCTATCGTCCTTTCGCCAGGGCCGGGATCACCCAACGAGAAAATTAACTCCTTATCCATCATTAAAGAATTTCACAAAACAATCCCCATGCTGGGTGTTTGTTTGGGTCACCAATTACTAGGGGTTGCCTTTGGCGGAAAAATGAAACACGCTTCCCTAGTTATGCACGGTAAAATCTCGTCTGTTCGACATACGCATGCTGGCATGTTTGCCTATCTACCACAGCCCTTATCCGTCATGCGGTACCACTCGCTCCTATTAGATGAACAATCACTGCCAACATGTCTACGATCTACAGCTCAGTCTATGGACGATCAAGCCATTATG
>JBFELW010000348.1:0-3190 GCA_041551995.1 Paenisporosarcina sp. | reverse complement strand
TGAACTCTTTGGATAGGGCATGCATTCTCCCTAAAATACTTCCTAATTGTTCGAATGTTTTTACATTCCAAGGAGATTGGTTAGTGACATCGATTTGCTCACCCTTTATAAATTCAAAATGGGCAATAATACGATTTTTATCAATTTTCACTGTTTTGTCAGACTTCGGTACGTTAATCCCTTTTTCATATAAAAAGTTCATCCACTCTATTTCCTGCAAAACCATGTCCTGAGTCTTTCTGTTATCTGATCGTCTTTCAACTTTACCTTCTTTGACAAGATGAAAGACATCATTATGTAATCCCCCGTTGAGACGTATACAATTCTCTTCCATTCTGCTACCCCCTTAAGCAATGGCTAAATGAATAAAACAAATGATTACTTAAATCATTTGTGCAGCTCCTTATTTATTGTCTTTTTGAAAGAGCCATATAGAAGTTAGTTGAAAAACTCTAACCACCACGGATAATCGAATTGACCTTCTGATATCTGATAGAAGTCTCCAAATAAACCTAGATAAGTCATGCCATGCTCATGAGCGACAATTGGGGTATACGTTGAAAAGATATAGAAATTTACTCTTTCAATCTCAACATGGATACTTGATGGCATTTGTTCCCAATCTTTAAACTGAAGGTATTCCTGTTTCGTTGGGTTTGTTATTACGGATACCAGAACAAGTAGGAATAGCAAAGCACTAAAGATATACTTTTTATTTATTCGAAACTCCATTTAAATCCCCCCCTTAGTGTGGAGTATTATGACATTTAGTTTATAATTTTAATAATTGCATAAAAGAGAATCCAACAATAAAACAACCACAAACTAGTCTGGTATAGAATGATGATTTATGATTTATCACAAATGATGAAATTAGATAGATAATACCTAATAGAGCTGTAAAGATTAATACTGTTAGCGAATTTTTAAAAAAGAAAGCAATAAATACTATTACCACTACTTCAAAATTGTCTAATACTCTTAATGCCTCAACGTTTTTAGGCTCTAGCATAATCTTTTTCATAACATTCTCCTTTTGTATCGAATACCTTTCCTTCTGATTTTAAGGAAAGAATAATTCTGTTAGCTTAGGTGGTATTACTGCTCTTTCCCCTCAACCATGACCTTCTGCTAATTTACTTTCGGTATGTATTGTCAGATTGACTTCTTTATGACACCATCGATAGATACGATATATCCATCCACTTCAAGCATGATAAATATTCCAGATTACTCTTATGTGATCCTATATCATACTAATTTTTTATATTTCTAATTTTAGCATAAATATCCAATTTACAATTAAGTAAATTATATTCTATGAAAATGTCTAAGGTATGGATTTATGGAAGGAGATTTGGAATATTAATGGAACTACTTAAAGAAGAAAAGATTGATGGGGAGTGCTACTTATTAAAAAATGGGGAATTGCTTTAATCATGATTAGTCTGTCTGGGGCATTTTTTTTAGCATGGCAAGATTACAATAAAACGAGTTATATGGGCAGTATATTAAGTGATATCCCATCTATTGATTCGGTGATAGTAAAAGATGCGCAAACTGGTAACCAACTTATTGAGTTTACAAGGAAAGATGATCTATTTTCTGAAATGGTAGATATTTATATGTTGCCTTACTATGATTTAACATGGTCTGAAAGAAAGTTGCTTAATGATAAATCATTTATAACAATCGACTATTCTAAGGACAAGGAAGTACAGTACACAATAAATGTTTATCATTTGAAAGAAACAGATAAAGATTTTTTGAAGAATACACATTCAAATGAAGATGTAAAAGAGTATAGCTATCTTTATTCACCTAACAATTCAAATAACACATATATTTTTGCATTAGACAAACATAATCATTTAGTTGGGGTGAACCAAGGACTTCAAGAAATAATTAAAAAAGTTGAAGCTGAATGATTTATTATTTTTTATGGTGTCGTTAGATTTTGAATAAAATTATGCTAATGAAGTATTGTAAATTTTTCACTTGCATTTATGATCCGGTATATGATGATGTTCTATGAGATTTTGAAGTATTTTTTATAAAAGCATATACATGCTAGTGATTGAAGTGGAAGGTGGCGACTCCAGCGGAAATAGCGAGACAGACGAGACCCCGCAGGGCAAAGGAACGATGGCTAAGAACACCACATCCTGTGGTAACGCCTTCGTGACCAACATCCTGTTGGCCCGAGGAGGCTTGGCGCTCGCCCGCGGAAAGCGTCCACCTGAAACGCAAATCGCAATAATATGTATTCCTTTAAAAATGTTCTTTTTTACACAAGAGAACTCGGTTTATGAAATTAATTCATTAAAATAAAACAAAAAAGATCTATCAAGCAAGTCAATTTGACTTACTTAATAGATCTTCTTGTTTATTTCCAATCAATTTCAACAGGTAATACATCTGTGAAACGGTCTTGAACTTGTTTTTCTTCTTCTGTCACGAGCAAATGGATAACACCATGGTCAGCAGAAGTTCGAATAAGTCGACCAATTCCTTGCTGTAATCGTAGTAACATAAATGGTAAATCTACTTCATCAAAAGGATTATTTGAAAAATCTCTCTTGGCATCAAACAATGGATCACTTGGCGGGTATGGTAAATCGAACAAGATTACCCTTGTCAATGCTTGGCCTGGTAAGTCTAGTCCTTCCCATAAATGATATGAACAAAGAACAGATATCTTACCAGATTGGAAGTCTCGAACAATAGAAGACAACTCACGTTCTCCTTCAAAGACCATATTAGTTCGATCCTGTTCAGAAAGAGAAGATTCAAATTGAATCATATCGTGTTTTGTTTTAAACAACAATAACGTAGGTTCAGTCGACGAATTTAAGATTTCTACTGTTTTTGCCTGTTTTTCATGAGACTCGACAGAATGACCTACGATTTTCATCACTTCATCATAGTCAAAAGGTGAAGGAACACTAAATGAATGGTACTTCTCAATTCCTAATGAATCTGCAATATATGAAAAATCCTTTTTAACTGATAAGGTTGCAGATGAGAAAATGACAGGAAGTTTGGATGTAAATAATTTTTCATTCAAGATATCCGTCACTAAACGTGGCATGATCACCAATGTTTCAATCCCGTTTAATTCTTCTAACCAATCAACTGCATCCCCTTGTTGGAAAAATAACTGAAGTGAAAATGCGTATTGTTCTAAATA
>JBFELW010000347.1:0-3205 GCA_041551995.1 Paenisporosarcina sp. | reverse complement strand
ACATGAACCCCTCTTTTGGCAATCTGCCACGCAGCTTCGCTTCCCGCAAGTCCTGCACCAATGACATTAACGATATTCACGTTCTACACCAACCTTCACTTTATTACCAAACCTAGTCTAAAGTTTTTCTAATTAAGCTTGGGCATCTTCTTTATAATCACAGCTTGTACACTGAATTTGATTACCTTTTTTCAATTTCTTCTCTACCAATAACTCACTACACTTCGGACATGGACGACTTATTGGTTTATCCCACGAAACAAATTCACAAGTTGGGTATCTGTCGCATCCATAAAAAATACGTTTCGTTTTACTTTTACGCTCAACGACTTCTCCTTCTTTACATGACGGACATGTTACACCGATGTTTTTAACAATCGCTTTCGTATTCCGACAATCAGGGAAATTACTACATGCCATGAATTTTCCATAACGTCCTAACTTAAAGACCATAGGAGAACCGCACTTCTCACAATCTTCCCCAGCCGGTTCGTCTTTAATGACGACTTTCTCCATTTCTTGATCAGCATGTGTCACATGTTTTTCAAAATCAATGTAGAACTTATCAATAATCTTAACCCATTTTTCTTGGCCTTCTTCAACACTATCCAAATCCTTTTCCATTTGGGCAGTAAATTCGATGTTAAGAATATTTGGGAAGAATTCAAATACAAGTTCATGCACAATTCCTCCAAGCTCTGTTGGAATGAACCGTTTGGCTTCTAATGTAACATACCCACGCTTTTGAATTGTATCAAGAGTTGGTGCATAAGTAGAAGGTCGACCTATCCCTAACTCTTCTAATGTTTTAACAAGCCTAGCCTCTGAATAGCGTGGAGGTGGCTGTGTAAAGTGTTGTTTTGGTTCAATGTCTAGATTTTTGACAAAATCGCCTTTTTCCATCTCTGGTAAAATCCGATCTTTTTCTTCAACATTATCATCGTTGCCTTCAACATATAGTTTCATAAATCCAGCGAATTTCACTTGAGAGCCGTTGGCACGGAAGACAACGTTTTCATTCGTTAAGTCTACAGATACTGTATCTAATACCGCAGAAGCCATTTGACTCGCTAAGAAACGTTCCCATATCAACTTGTATAATTTAAATAAATCTTTAGATAAAATAGACTTCAATTGATTTGGCGAACGTAAAACACTTGTTGGACGGATGGCTTCATGAGCATCCTGAGACTTCTTAGACTGTTTTTCTGGTCCAGTCGAAGTAGTAAGGAATTCTTTCCCATATTCTGTTTCGATAAATGAGTGTGCATCTTTTTTAGCCGTGTCAGAAATACGTGTTGAATCAGTACGCATGTATGTGATTAATCCAACCGTTCCTTCTTTTCCAACATTAAGACCTTCGTATAATTGTTGCGCAAGCATCATCGTTTTTCGGGCTCTAAAGTTCAACTTCCGAGCAGCTTCTTGTTGAAGTGAAGATGTAGTAAATGACGGTGCCGGATTTCTCTTGCGTTCTTTTTTAACAACGCTTGTGACTTCGAATTGATCACCTTTGAGTTGTTTTAAAACCTCATTCACTTGTTCTTCATTCGTAAGCTTTATCTTTTCAGCACCATTTCCGTAAAAAACTGCATCAAAGGATTTTTTTGCTTTTTCAAATTGTCCTTCTATTGACCAATATTCTTCGGGTATAAAACTTTTAATTTCATTTTCACGATCAATTACCAGACGTAAAGCTACACTTTGAACGCGTCCAGCTGATAAGCCTTTTTTGACTTTCTTCCATAGTATTGGACTAATGTTGTATCCTACAAGACGATCAAGGATACGACGTGCTTGTTGCGCGTCAACTAAGTCCATGTCAATTGGACGAGGGTTTTTAAATGACTCTTTAATTGCTTCTTTTGTAATTTCATTAAAAACAACACGACAATCTGATTCAATATCAATGTTCAATGAGTTCGCGAGATGCCAAGCAATTGCTTCACCTTCTCGATCCGGGTCAGCCGCGAGGTATATTTTTTTAGCTTTTTTAGCTGCTGTTTTCAATTCTTGCATAACTGGGCCTTTACCACGTATAGTAATATATTTTGGCATATAATCATTTTCAACGTCTACACCCATTTGACTACGGGGTAAATCACGAACATGACCTAGTGATGCTTTTACTTTATATTTTTTGCCAAGATAACGTTCAATCGTTTTCGCTTTGGCTGGCGATTCTACAATCACTAAAAAATCCGACATGTATTTGCCTCCTTATAGAGGTTCCTTATAAGTCAATAAAAGAAATACCTGTTGCAAAATGTATAACACATTCTGTAATATTGCAACCATTTTTCATTTTTATGTCATTTTTGATGCATATCTCCTTTCAAATCTTGTATTAATTGAAAGCCATTCCAGAGTGGTTTCGCGCCTTCAATTAATAGTTTGTGCGGTCCAACCGATAGATTTGAGGTAATGGGCCCAGGTACACAATAGACATCTTTTCCATTATCAATTGCATGCATCATCGTACTAACTGTACCACTTTTCTCTTTAGCTTCTGTTACGACAACAGCTTGAGAAAGACCACTGATAATTCGATTTCTCATTGGAAAAGTCCATTTTTTAGGTGTGACATAAGGTGGGTATTCAGTAACTAAGAGATGATGATTTTCCATTATGTCATATAAATAAGAATTTTCTTTTGGATATTGATGAAATAAACCATGTCCAAGAACTCCTATGGTTTTTCCGCCTAACTCATGTGCAGATAAATGCGCCATTGCATCAGCACCCTTAGCTATGCCGCTAACCACAACAACTTGATATTTTACTAGAGGTGGAATGATAAAATTCATGGCTTGTTTAGAATAGTCCGTAGCATCTCTTGAACCAATAACAGCAACAAAATTTTCTTGTTTTAAGTAGTCAACACGTCCTCGTGCATATAAAACGGTAGGTGGATCATAAAGGGTTAATAATTGTTTTGGGAAGTTGGGTTGATTAAATAAGATTGGGGTAATGTTATGTTTTTTATACGCTAGAATAAGTGGGGTTTCTAGCGATTTCATATATGAATTTTTCAGTCTAGTTGTACGCTCATATGATAATTTTAATAACCGAGAAAGTTGATGAGTGGACATTTTCTCAACAGACAATAACTCAGGGTTAACCTCGAGTAATGGATTAAGTCTATTTAATGGAACAGGAAATACATAATGGAGTGCAAGTATTCGATGTATTAATTTTTGATTTT
>JBFELW010000346.1:0-3221 GCA_041551995.1 Paenisporosarcina sp. | reverse complement strand
TCTTCTCGTCCATTATTAGCTGCTGAGAAAATTGAAACAGGTAACATCCAAAACTAATTAGAAAGGGGAAATGACCAATGGCAAAAGTATTAGAAATGCTGTTTGACACAGCTCAAGGTAAAAAGTTCACGATTTCGGTGGACGAGCCTCGCGCAGACTTGACGGCTGCTGAAGTTGAAATCGGCATGCAGTCTGTCCTTGAAAGCAATGTATTTTACGCAGATGGCGCAAACCTTGTCTCTGCTAACCAAGCACGTATTGTTGAACGTAACGTAACTGAACTGTAATAAAAAGGGCTACCACAATCTCATTGTGCGTAGCCTTTTTTTGAAAGGAGGAATAAGACATGAACGAATGGCTAGTTGTTATCCAAGAAGTAGGCTTCCCGATTTTCGTATCATTTTATTTAATGCATCGAGTCGAAACCAAACTTCAAATGATTCATGAAGCCTTGATCTCGTTAAAAATCACATAAATTTAAGGACCTTTCCTATCGAGGAAGGTCCTTTCTTTTGTTTAAAAATATAGGTATAACACAATACTTAAATGTCTACATAAATACACGAAAAATGACCTATAGAAATAAGGAGTTGATTCGTTATGACATTAAACGAACATGCACCCCACGATGATAGCCTAGACAATAGTCTGGCCCTTATGCGAGAAGGATACCTCTTTATTGGTAACAGGGTTAAACGATATCAATCAGATTTATTTGAAGCTCGCTTAATGGGGCAAAAAGTGATTTGTATGAGTGGTGAAGAGGCCGCCAAAGTGTTTTACAATACAGAATACTTTAAGAGAAAAGGCGCCGCGCCTAAGCGAATACAAAAATCACTGTTTGGTGAGAATGCTATCCAAACGATGGATGGTGAAGATCATATTCACCGGAAACTGCTTTTTATGTCCCTGATGACACCGGAGCACGAGAAGCGATTAGCTACACTTACCATGCAACATTGGCAAACCTCCATTGGTAAATGGAAAGGTTCAAAAAAAGTTGTCCTTTTCGAAGAGGCACAAATGATTTTATGTAGAATTGCATGCGAATGGGCTGGTGTTCCGCTACTAGAATCTGAAGTGAAGAATCGTGCAGAAGATTTCGGTGCAATGGTTGACGCCTTTGGAGCGGTTGGACCACGCCATTGGAAAGGAAGAAGAGCAAGAACAAGAGCTGAAGAGTGGATAATGGGAGTAATTGAAGATGTACGATCTGGCAAATTAATGGCTAAGAAAGGTTCAGCACTCTATGAAATAGCTTTCTACAGGAAGGTGAACGGCAGTAAACTTGATAAACACATGGCCGCAGTTGAACTTATTAATGTATTGCGTCCAATTGTTGCAATTGCTACATTCATTACCTTCACTAATTTAGCGCTATATGAACACCCCAAGTATAAAACGAAACTACAAGTTGGAGACAAAAACTTTCTGGAAATGTTCGTACAAGAGGTTCGGCGTTATTATCCCTTTGGTCCTTTCGTAGGAGCACGGGTCAAAAAGAATTTTAGCTGGAATAAGTTCAAATTCGAAAAAGGGATGCTCGTATTATTAGACATGTACGGTACAAATCATGACCCACGACTTTGGGATGATCCCTATGAGTTCCAGCCCGAAAGATTTAAGGAATGGAAAGGAAGTTTGTTTGATTTCATTCCACAGGGGGGTGGCGCCCCCGCTCAAGGACACCGTTGTCCCGGAGAAGGGATTACGATAGAAGTTATGAAAGCTAGCTTGGACTTCTTTGTTAACATGGTTGATTTTGATATACCTGATCAGGATGTAAGTTACAGTCTAGTTAGAATGCCCTCCTTACCAGTAAGCGGATTTATTATGAGTAACATTCGCCCAAAATAAAAAGTAGGATGCAAATTTTCTATTGCATCCTGTTTTTTATTTATGTACTTTGTAAACGAAGTTGTTAAAGTTAACTTGTTCGGGATTGCGAGACTTCTGCAGATTAATTAACACCTATACACGTACATGCCGAGAAAATGCATACAATCCAAAAAAAAAGGAAATTAACTAGTAACGGGTTCTCTTTTGAGGTACAAACATCGAATTAACAGTGCTTTTAGCATTCAAATTCTCTTTAAGATTCGTAAGCTGTTTGGGAAGTAAATTAGCACACAAAAAAGGCTTGGAGACATATGTCTCCAAGCCTTTTACTTATAGGACCTTATTGAACTAAAGCACCCTTTAGTTCAATAACAAACGTGAAACGAGTTCCAATCAATAAAATCACAAAAGAATTAAAAATCAAATCATTCCAACTACATAAATGGGTAGAACGTGGATGGCTCGGAACTGAGCCCGTTCTGAAAGATCCAGATAACAATGGCCAACATATTTACAGTAAGCAACAAGTTGAACGTATTGAGTTTATAGATGAAGTTATTAAAGACCAAAGAAAACAAGGGATTCATAGGACGGAACCAAAAGAGATGGAAAATTTACTCTTGGAGAAGTTTGGTGGAGAAAAATGTCTGGAAATATCCTAGCCCTTTGCCAAGTTTTTTCTATCTGGAGAGGATGGGGGTTTTTCCATCCAACCATTACTAATCATCATGTTGGCACCATCTTCCGCATACAACCCGACCTCTGCTATTAATCGAGTATAGGCGGCCCCTAAATCTCTTCTTGGACTAGCGCCTAAGGAAGCACCGTAATAACCTATACCTGCTGCATAAAGCGCAGAAACATGGAACATCATGAGTTTATCTGAGAAAGGAGATATTTTTGAAAGCGTTGGTGCGGTATCCGAAGTCATTGTTGTAACTAAATTATCTTCACTTAAAATCTCCCCAAATACTGCACAATGATGCTTCGCAATTTCTGCCCCTCTCACAAAATATTGACGGACACTTTTTGAGCTAGCCACTTGGCTAAACCCGGTTATTAATGAATTCCCTAGCACATTTCGTTGCAAATTAAAGAATAAATGTGAGATTTCAATCGTTGTTAGTTGTCTTTCATCACCAACCCATCCAGCTAAAAAGTGTTGTTTTTGTACAAACTCAACCTGATCGGGATATGGTATATAAGGTGGGCGAACCAAGACGCCTATTTTTAACATAAGGTCGGTAGAACGATTTAAAAGCTCTGCAGAAGAATACAAACATGAAGTATAAAAATCCCGGATGTCTTTTCTTGATGAATTAGGTAGTGCAACACTATAAGCGTTTAGCCCCATTGCACCCATACTTGCCATATAATTCAAC
>JBFELW010000345.1:0-3226 GCA_041551995.1 Paenisporosarcina sp. | reverse complement strand
TGACTCTGTTTCAATAAATCCAAGACCATTTACATAAAAATCATGTGATGCTTCTAAATCGACAACGTTTAATACACATCGTCCTGTTCGAAGAATGTTGAAGTCCATATTATATCCTCCTCTCTAAAATGCTTATAAAATGAGGCTTTTCGATTTTATTTGACCTAAGAAATCTTGTACGTACCCTTTGTATTGCTCTTTTTCATACCCTTCAAAGTATGACATTCCCATACGTACAGGATCGCCGAAGAAGTAGTATTCATAATGCATTTGACGGCTGCCGAATGCACTCATCGTCATATCCCATGCTAAACGGAATAATTGTGTACGTTCATAGCCATCCAAGTTTTTACCTTGTAAACCTCTATTCAGAATTGGTCCAATTTCTGCATGTGAAAAGTCTGCTTCTGTTGGAATTCCCATAAGTCCTGATGCGCCAAGAACCCGTATGATTTCAATCATTCGAGGATACACTCTCGGATACCATGTACGAGCTGCATTTAAAGCTTCAAAGTCAGGTGTCATTGTACCTGAACTATCCATTTTGGCATTATGTTCTGCACGGTATAGATGTGATTTCATGGTTTCTAGCGTTAGCATAATTTCTGTTCCTTTGTCTTGAACATGCTGGAATTGATCGATTCCAATTGCATCCATAATACTCAAAACTATGCCTAGTAAAAATTCTGTCTTCACGATATTCTTTGAAACTACTTGATGGGACATATGGACAACTGCATTGGTTTCTCTAAACGTTCTATTACATACGGATGAATTACCACAAACAAAAACACGATCCCACGGTACAAAAACATTCTCAAAAGATACAATAGCATCGCCTTCTTCAAAACGTGAAGACAAGGGGTGATCCCATTCGCTTCTACCATAATCGAAGGATTCACGACTTAGGAATTTAATACCAGGTGTGTTATTTGGAATGGCAAAAGCAAGAGAATATGGATCATCTAACTCTCCTGCTTTCTTAACAGTTGAAGGGAATACAAGAATTTCATCTGTAATACCACCTTGTGTAGCAAGTAATCGAATACCATCTACAATAATTCCATCTTTATTCTTTTCAACTAAGTGTAATGCTACGTTAGCATCTTTTTGTTCATGTTGAGCTTTCGCACGATTTACTTGAGGATGTATAAGTGTATGAGTTAGGCTAATATCGTTTTCTCTTGCAAACTCATAGTACTTTCTAGCATTCTCAGCAAATCTCGGATCCGCTTCTGCAAAAATCCCGTTGTTGATTCCCATTGCCATAACTTCCGCATTTAAATAATCCGGTGACCGTCCCATCATCCCCCCAGAAGTTCGAGCCCATTCTTGAATGGCTTCACGTCTAAGGATTAAATCATCTATCGTCTTGGGTTGTAGAAATGTCATTCCCACTTTGTCTCCGGTTGTAGGAGATGTGTAGAGCATTTTGTCCGACTTCTCATACTGCAAGTCATAAAGATTAGCCATTGATCGAACTACATTTTTCATCGCTGGATGTTCTGTTACATCATTTACTCTTTCACCATGAATATAAATATTGTTCTTCGCTTTCTTTAAACGTTCAATATACTGATCGCCTGTTTTTGCTGGCATTTTCTTTCCCCCTCAGACTATGATTTTTTCTTACCAAACTGTGGTATATGGTGGTCACCAATCGCAATATGAACAACTCTTGGTTCAGTGTAGAATTCAAAGATTGCATAATGCCCACCTTCTCTTCCTATCCCACTCGATTTCATTCCGCCAAATGGAATACGTAAATCACGTACATTTTGAGCATTGACCCACAGCATTCCAGCTTCAACAGCGTGTGCAACGCGATGGCCTCGTTTTAAATCATTAGTCCATACATAGCCCGCAAGTCCATATTCAACATCATTTGCAGCTTTAATCACTTCTTCTTCTGTTTCAAATTCAATGACAGACATGACAGGTCCAAATATTTCTTCTTGGGAGACTCTCATTTCATTTGTTGCATTTAATAGAAGTGTAGGTGGAACAAAGTTGCCAGTTTTAACTTCATCAGGAATGACACCTTGAATCACCTTACAACCTTCTTGCTTAGCAATTTCAATGTAGTTAGTCACTTTATTAAAATGACCTTTATCAATTAAAGGACCGAGCTGTGTAGAAGGATCCATTGGATCACCAATCGTAATATTTTCTACTCGCTCTATCAATCTATTAATAAATTGTTCTTTAATATTTTTGTGCAGGAAAAGACGTGAGTTAGCCGTACAACGTTCCCCGTTAAAGGAGAACATTCCCCACACCGTTGCATCCAGTGCTCGGTCCAAATCAGCATCATCGAATACAATCAGTGGAGATTTTCCACCAAGTTCCATGGATGTTTTCTTTAAGGTATCCGCTGAATTCTTAATAATAATTTTCCCTGTAGTCGTTTCACCAGTAAAAGAGATAGCCTCAACATCTGGGTGTGCCACTAGTGATGCACCAGCTGTTTCTCCGAATCCATGAACGACATTGAATACACCTTTTGGTAAACCCGCCTTATCCATAATCTGTGCCAGCTTATTCGCGGTCAAAGGTGATAATTCTGCTGGTTTTAAGACGACGGTGTTTCCTGTTGCTAACGCCGGTGCTACCTTCCACGTTTCTAACATAAACGGAGCATTCCAAGGTGTAATTAACCCAACAACACCTAGTGGCTTATACAATGTGTAATTAATGAACTCATTATCTACAGGATAAGATTCTCCATGAAGTTTTGACGAAACCATCCTAGCGTAAAAACGAAAGTTTTCCGCAGCCCGGGAAATCATCTTTCTTGTTTGAGCAATGGGTAAGCCTGTATCTAATGATTCTAGGGTAGCAATCTCCTCTACCTCTTCATCAATTAAATCAGCAATTCGATTAATATAGGTCATTCGGTCATCCATCTTCATAGATCCCCAAGGACCGGTCTTAAAAGCTTCTTTAGCTGCAGAAACCGCCTTGTTCATATCCTCTTCTCGACCCTCAGCAACTTTATTATTGACTTCATTAGTAAAAGGATTGATATTGTCAAAAGTCTCTAATGATTGAGCATTTACAAATTCACCATTAATATAAAGCTTTACATCATCAAGTCTTAACTTACTATTCTCTGTCGTCATTTCTGTCGTTTTCTCCATACTAAACCTCCTCGAATCGCTTGATTACTTAATAGCTTCTGCAGGCAAATCAACATATTTCTTTAGTACTTCTCGAATCTCATCTT
>JBFELW010000344.1:0-3234 GCA_041551995.1 Paenisporosarcina sp. | reverse complement strand
TAATCAGATCGAACATTTGTATTGGAGGGAAAACACATCATGACAAAAAAAGTAATCGTTTTAGGTGAAGCGCGTGAAGGCGTTTTACGTAATGTATCTTTTGAAGCAATCGCAGCTGCTAAAAAAATCTCAGCTGGCGGAGAAGTAGTCGCTATCCTTCTAGGGGATTCAGTACAATCATTAGGAAATGAAATGATTCATTATGGAGCTGATCGTGTAGTAACTGTGGAGCATCCACATTTAAAAGCTTACACTTCTGATGGTTTCAGCCAAGCGTTTATGGCAGTTGTAGAAAGTGAGAAACCAGATGCGGTTGTCTTTGGACATACAGCACTTGGAAAAGATTTATCACCTAAGGTAGCTAGTAAATTACAGTCAGGATTAATTTCAGACGTAACAGATATCGAAGGAGAAGGAGACGGTGCTGTATTTATTCGCCCGATCTTCTCAGGTAAAGCCTTTGAAAAAGTGAAAATTAAAGAAGGAATTGTCTTCGTAACCATTCGTCCGAACAACATTGAGCCTCTTGCTCATGATGAAAGCCGTTCAGGTGATGTATCTTCAGTTTCTGTTGATATTACGAATCTACGTACAGTGATTAAAGAGGTGGTTCGTAAGTCATCTGAAGGTGTTGATTTATCTGAAGCAAAAGTGATTGTTGCAGGTGGACGAGGCGTGAAGAGCGAAGATGGTTTTGGACCATTAAAAGAGTTAGCAGACGTTTTAGGCGGTGCAGTTGGGGCTTCTCGTGGAGCTTGTGACGCAGATTACTGTGATTACTCACTTCAAATTGGTCAGACTGGTAAAGTAGTTACTCCTGATTTATATATTGCAGCAGGAATATCTGGCGCAATTCAACATTTAGCAGGTATGTCGAACTCTAAAATTATAGTCGCGATTAACAAAGATCCAGAAGCTAGTATTTTTAAAGTAGCAGACTATGGTATTGTTGGAGATCTTTTCGAAGTTATTCCAATGCTGACTGAAGAATTTAAAAAACTTAAAGCGAACGCTTAGTATTAAAATTTTAAAGCCACCTTCTCTCTATATATTGAGAGAGGGTGGCTTTTCTTTTTAATGTCTTCGTTTAAACAATACAATTGATTTCCGTTTCAACGCACTTTCATGTTTCGAAGCTAGCGAAGTGATGCAGAAACAGGAGCAGATGTTTTCCACGCACCTGCACTCCAAGCAACACAGAATAGCCCCAAAAATGCATCCATGAAGCAAAGAATCTTCCGAAGCCTGTTGTTTCCTCTCGAGGAGCAACATACATAACTGATTCATATAAGGGTGTTAAGTGAGTCGATTTCATGATTCTCAGATCCTAGCTAAATTATGTGGTGTCATAACATCTCAACAGTCTCTAACTCTCAGTCCATTAGGGCAAATACAATTTTGTAGTACCAGAAGAATATGCTTCGACAAATAAAATCAGGGAAGTGTGTACGACGCTTTTATAGACAATCTAATATTCCAGGATATTTACTGTTTTATTCCAAGCAAAAAATTCGCAAGGCTATTTTACGCATGATATACTACGACTAGAGTTTGTATTTTAAAGGAGGATTTTTTCTTATGGCAATTGTACACGGAACAGATCAAAGCTTTACAAGTGAAATTTCAGACGGCTTAGTATTAGTCGATTTTTGGGCACCTTGGTGTGGGCCATGCAAAATGATTGCTCCAGTATTAGAAGAGTTAGATAGTGAAATGAGTGACTCTGTAAAAATCGTGAAATTAGATGTAGATGAAAACCAAGAAACAGCAAGTAACTTTGGAATTATGTCAATACCGACATTAGTACTATTTAAAAATGGCGAGCCTGTTGACAAAGTTGTTGGTTTCCAACCGAAAGAAGCTTTAGCTCAACTTATTCAAAAACACGCATAATACAAAAACCGGGTTCCTCAGGGCGCCCGGTTTTTTTTACAGGTGATGACTATGATAAATGATTTAATACAACAGAAATGTACAATACTTCCTGATCAACCAGGATGTTATTTAATGAAAGATCGTCAAGGAACTATTATTTATGTTGGAAAAGCAAAGGTTTTAAAAAATCGTGTACGATCCTATTTTACAGGAAGTCATGATGGAAAAACCCAACGTCTCGTAAATGAAATTGAAGACTTTGAATACATTGTTACCTCTTCAGATATTGAAGCTCTGATATTAGAACTAAATTTAATCAAAAAGCATGATCCAAAATATAATATTATGTTAAAAGATGATAAGACATATCCCTATATTAAAATTACGGGGGAAAAACATCCAAAATTAATTACAACCAGGATAGTTAAGAAAGATAAAGGAAAATACTTTGGTCCTTATCCAAATGCTCATGCTGCAAGTGCAACAAAAAAACTATTGGATCGTTTATACCCACTTCGGAAATGTCCAACATTACCCGATCGTGTTTGTTTGTATTACCATCTAGGACAATGTTTAGCTCCGTGTGTGAAGCCGATAGAACAAGACTCATACCGAGAAATTATTGATCAAATCACACGATTCTTAAACGGTGGATATCAACAAGTAAAACAAGAATTAAATGAGAAAATGTCTTCTGCAGCTGAAAATCTTGAATTTGAACGAGCAAAAGAATATCGAGATCAAATTATGCATATAGAAACCGTTATGGAAAAACAAAAAATCACGACCAATGATTTTACTGATCGTGACGTTTTTGGATTTTCAGTGGATAAAGGATGGATGTGTGTTCAGGTTTTCTTTGTAAGACAAGGAAAATTAATTGAACGTGATGTTTCACTATTTCCTCTTTATCAAGACCCAGATGATGAGTTTTTAACATTTCTAGGTCAATTTTATGACCAACCTCATCACATTAAACCGAAAGAAGTTTTATTACCCAGCTCAGTTGATTTGGAACTATCTAAACAATTACTTGAAGTGAAAGTAGAGTCACCTAGCCGAGGTAAGAAAAAACAATTGATTGCCTTAGCAACAAAAAATGCTGACATTGCCATACGTGAAAAATTCCAACTCATCGATCGTCAAGAACAACGTACAATCGGTGCTGTGGAAGAACTTGGAGAAGCAATGGATATTGCTCCACCACTTCGAATCGAGGCATTCGATAACTCTCACATATATGGCTCTGACGCTGTTTCAGCCATGGTGTCGTTTATAGACGGTAAACCGAATAGAAAGGATTACCGTAAATTTAAAACGAAGTCAGCAGCGCGTCACGATGACTATGGGGCGATGCGG
>JBFELW010000343.1:0-3251 GCA_041551995.1 Paenisporosarcina sp. | reverse complement strand
GAGGTTATTACGCTTGATCCTACGGCTGGAGTACCGCCTGTGGAGATTGCATGTGGTGGAAATCCGACATCGGTATTTCCGGGTTTTAATTCAACATTAACAGGAACAGTAATGAATGCTGCACCAAATCAACAGATTTGTTGGGAGTTTTTCAGCAATACTTCGCTGCCTTCTAGTTTATCTGATGATGATGAACCTGGTAATGTAATTCGATACCGTCCAACTTCTGGACATAGACCCGAACCTGTACAAATGGCAGGGTTGCCAGCCGAATTTGAATCAGAAGTTCAAACACTGTTAAACGAATTCACGGCGATTTCGGGTGTATCTGAACTTTCGAGGTATAGCCAAGCCCCTCCAGGAGTTAAGAGTGGAGTAGCTTTATCTATTGCGAATGAGCAGGATAACACACGAATTTCAAATACTGCGACAAACCTTGCCCAATGTATCAAAACCATGGGGCAACAATGGCTGCGATTATATAAACAATTTGCACAATAACCACGGCTTTTACGTGTGGCTGGGCGTGAACAAGATGTGGAAGTCATGCACTGGACAGTTTCGATGTTGCGTTCTGATGACGTAATTATTGAAAACAGTAGTGCTTTGGCAGAAACGCCAGCTCAACGTCGCCAAATGGTATTCGACATGTTGCAATCGGGACTGTTTGCCAAAGAAGAAGTATCCCAAGTATCTGAAAGTTCAAAACGTAAAATCTTTGAAATGCTTGAATACGGAAATTGGGAAGAAGCGTTAATGGAAATGACGCGACTGCAAGAAGGTAAAGCAAAACGAGAAAACATGAAGATGAAACAAGGCGAACCGGTTGCTCTTAATGACTATGACGATGATGCGTTACATATCGAAATGCACAATCGTATGCGAATGTCTGCTGAATATGAGGATACAATCGGTGTTCCAGGAGGGGAACAAATTAATGAAATGATTGTGGCTCATATTCAAGAACATAGCGCACGAATAACTGCGAGAGAAGAAGGAGCCGTTCAACAACAACTAGAGCAACTAAAAGCACAACAAGCGATTGAAAATGAAGGAAAAGCACAGTTACAGACACTTGTGAATCAAGGGAGAATTCAATCCCAAGAAGTTGCCAACGAAGGAAGAGTACAAACCCAAGACCTTGCAAACGAAGGGAAATTAGAATCCCAAGACCTTGCAAACGAAGGGAAACTGCAATCCCAAGAAGTTGCCAACAAAGGAAAAGCACAATCTAAAAGTAGCTAAAACACCTTTTTTTAAATTATGATACGCTGATTTTAATACCAATATTGACCAGGGATGACATTTTCAAGGTCCGTTCCCATGTATCTAGTACAGTCGTAAAGGACCAGGGCGAAAACATGGACAGTAGGGACTCGAAAATTTAATTACAGTCAAATAGGAGGATATAAAATGAAATCGTTTTTATTAGAACTTAACTTACAATTCTTCTCGGAGGAAACACACCCGTTCGCAGAAGAGGTTTCATCTGTTGAAGAACCACATCCATTTGCTGCTGAACCAAACGATAGTCCATTTGCACAGTTTACGGATGTTCCAAATCCTTTACTTGCTGATTTCCAAGCACCAGACACACCGCAATTGTTACAGTCACAAGATGATGACCAGGGACAAGTTGCTGAACCGTCTACCGCAGCCGAACAACAAGTTGAAGAATTGGATTTTGGTGGACGTAAAGTGCCAGTCATTGATCCAATTATTCATGAGTTGCACAAAGACTATAGCCACTTAACTCGTACCTACCAACAAAAAAACCAAGAACTGCAAAGTGCATTGGATAGAGAAAATCAATGGCGACAGTATGTAGAACAACAGGAGCAACAAAGACAACAACCACAGGTAGTTGATAATACACCACAACAAAATTCGTCTGCGGAAATATCAGCAGAGCGTCAACAACAACTCAATGATGAATACATGGAACGCATGTATGAAAATAAGTTCGCAGCGGATCAATGGTGGAACTCGCAACCCGAAATTGTTGCTCAAAACCAAGAACGTCAACGACAAGATATTGAAAGTTTAGTTTCTGAACGATTAGCACCAATAGAAAATGAACGTCAAGAATTACTTGCCCAACAAATGGAGCAAGAATTCATGCAAACGCATCCCGACTTTGAGGATTATCGCGATTGGATGGAATACATCTACAGTGAAAATCCAGAGATCGACCAACTCCCTAATGGTTTGGAAGTTCTTTATGCTATGGCTAAAGTTCGAGGTTCAGCCGAACCAACCGAACCGCCTAGCTTTGAAGAGATGCTTGCCGATCCACAGAATCAGCAATTGATTTTGCAAAATGAGCAAGTCCGAAATATGGTATTCCAAAATTATCAGCAAAACAAAACACAAGCAAACAAGGTACTCCCTACAGTAATGGGGAATCCTGTTGGTTCTCAAACCCCTATGAGTGCAGGCGAACGTGCGCCAAGAAGTCTTTCGGAAGCGACTAAGTTTTGGTTGAACTCACAGGGGCAACAAACATAAAAAGAGGTGGATGACAAATGGCAATCCAAAATATGCAAAGTGCTTCTGAAGCACTAAAATTATTTTACTTACCAGGTTTACAGTACCAATTGAACACATCTAATCCGTTACTTGCTGTCATGGAACGCGATACCAAATCAGTAACAGGTGGAGAAATCCGCATGGCATTGCGCTATGGGCGACACGGAGGCATCGGGAACCGTGCAGATGACGGCGACCTGCCAACTCCACGTTCTCGTCAAACTAAACAAGCGAAATGGGAAACAAAAAACATTTTCGCTCAAATCCAAATTTCAGATAAAACAATGCGCGCTTCTCGCGGAGATGGTGCATTTGCAAGCCTTTTGGAGGCCGATTTAGAGGACGCATTAGCTGATGCTAAAGACGACCAGGAACGCCAATTGTTCGGTGATGGCACAGGTAAAATGGCTACTACCGCAGTTAATACATCAGTGACAAACATTACTGTTGATGACACGAAATTCTTCGCAGAAGGTCAAATTATCGACGTTGTAACAAACGTGGGTGTACCTGTTGCAACTGCTCGTGAAATTCTAATCGTGGATCACGGGCTTAAAAAATTACAATTAAGTGGAGCTGCTTTTACAACTGCTGCTACTGACATTGTTGTGCGATCTGGAAACTATGGCTTGGAATTAACAGGTCTAGGGGCAATGTTCAAAGAAAATAACGTGGTTTACGGCATTGACCGAAATGTATTCAAATGGTTTAATCCTACGGTT
>JBFELW010000342.1:0-3270 GCA_041551995.1 Paenisporosarcina sp. | reverse complement strand
ATATGAGTAAATTTAGTTTGTTTGGTAAGTTTATAGTACAAGAAGGCGAACGAGACACAATGGTAGATATTTTGTTAGAAGCAGCAGAATCAATGAAGAATCTAAAGGAATGTGAGATATATCTCATAAATATTTCTGAAAGTGAACTGAATTCTGTTTATGTTTATGAAGTGTGGAGCAATGAAAGTGCCCATCAAGCTTCTCTTACTCTTGAAACTACACAAACATTAATCAAGCGTGCAAAACCAATCATTACTGGAATGGAGAGAATCAGCACTCTTGAAACGATGGGTGGAAAGGGAATTTCACCGAGTTCTTATTAGACTAAACCGGATACTTACTTAAAGATTGAATCCGAATTAAACAACTTTAAAGAGCCTTACTACATAGTCGAATGTAGTAAGGCTCTAGTTTTATTAGTAATTGGATTAGTCTCTGAAAGTCTTTAAGTGAAAAAGGGACTTTAAAACTACTTTCCGGTAGACAGAAGCAAACATGTTTAAGCATAAAAGAAGAATAAAAAGGGATGCTATTCAGGTCATAATTTTATTGCTAAATGAGCTTATATAACGGCATATGTTATATTGATAAGGTGAATTAGGATAGTCGCAATCAGTGTGCTGCCTAAAGTGGACAGGTTTGACCGTCTAGAAAGTTTTGATAATGAATTAGTAGTCGATGAGAATGAAAAACAGAGTTAAATTGCTTAAAAATAAAAGAATTAACTATAAATACGAGGATTAGCGCGTGAACCGCTACTACAGGTGATTATATGAGACATACCTACTTAGGTGAAACAATACAATTTGAAATCAATTACAAAGTATTTAATGGATGAAAATAAATTTCAGTTACTGAATATTCAAGTAACGGGACATTTAGTTTTATGGCGCTTTTTTGACAAAAACTATGCTACAAGGAGGGCGGTATATGGGGATTGTACACAAGAGAAAACAAAAAAAGATAGACCTCTAAAGGTATTTTAGAGGTCTACTTTGAAAAGTGTTTTTTATTTTCTCTATGTCATTTTCAACAATCTTTACCGCCCTTACCGCCCTTACAGTCATGACCATTAAGTGCTTCAATTACTTCCTGTAATTTAAACTCTGTAATTATTTGTGACTTAATTACTGTTCTAAGAGTCCTTTCAACACTTTCATTAACAGCAATTAAATCTGCTGGTGTGGTATCTTCTCTAATAACAACAGCTTGGATTTTTTCACCTTCAGCGTTAATTATGTGGGATAAGCCTATTTCCTCTAAAGCGATAGAAACAAGTACCAAAGATAATGCATTTTCAACAGGAATAACTGGAATTTGCGGTATTGGTGGTATATTTGGTAAGCTCATGTGTTTTCACCTCACTTTCTTTTCTAACTACAGTCTATTCATCTATAATTATTAGAACTGGACTATATAATAGATTAGGTTTATTTTTCACCTTACTTTAGAAGGAATTAAATAGGTTCTAGGTCAAAGTTGGAGTTCAGAAAATAATCTTAACCTCAACTTAGATAAGTCTTTGAAGATTTAAAGGATAAATTGATTTTTAAGACGACAAAAGCAAACATGTTTCATCTTATAGGAAGAATAAGGAGGGATGCTAAATGAGCTTATATAACGGCATATGTTATATTGATAAGGTAAATCCGAATAGATGCGTGTGCCGTCTAATGGGACATGTTTTAACGTCTAGAATGTTTAGTAATAAATTAGTAGTCGATGAGAATGAATGGCTTATAAATAAAAGGATTAACAATAAAATACAAGGATAGGCGCGTGAACCGCTACTACAGGTGATTAAATGAGACATACCTACTTAGGTGAAACAATACAATTTGAAATCAATTACAAAAAGCGGGCATCCATGGGTATTCATATAGATGCCTATGGACATGTTGAAGTCCAGGCTCCTAAAGAGACATCCGATGAAATAGTGATTCAATTACTAGAGCGAAATTGGGATCAGATTCAGCAAAAATTAAAAGAAATAAAGGAAAGAATGCTTGGTCCAAAAGAGAGGGTCTATCAACATGGTGAGACCTTTCTTTATTTAGGAAAAACATATCCTATTCAGATATCTCAAGATACTACTATCAAGAAAAATCATGTAGTTTTAGAAGAGGACATGTTACGTATAGTGGTAAAACAATTAGAGGATGAAAAAATTAAACAAGCCTTAAAGCGATTTTATTATCAGCGGTGTAAAGCTTTAATAGAGAAGAGTATCAAAAACTATCAAAGTGATTTCAAGGTAAAACCGCGTTCTATCCGTATAACTGATAGTAAAGCAAACTGGGGAACTTGTGATTCACAATTGCAGCTAACATTCAATTGGAGGCTGGCAATGGCGCCACTAGAGGTGATTGACTATGTGGTCGTTCATGAAATGTGCCATATGGTCCATCTTAATCATGATCGATCCTTCTGGCGTCTTGTTGGGAAGATGAGCCCTAATTTTAAGGAACAGGAAAATTGGTTAGCCCAATCAAGCTGGAAGATGACCGTTTAGTAGTTTAATCTAAGGGACTTGTGTGAAAAATAAATACAAAGGGCACGGGTAATTTAGCGCTTTTCTACACTAAAGGAAGGAGACAAGTAAATGAATGATGTTTTTAGAAAAACATCAAGAGAAGTCTTAAAGACTTTGGATGTAACAGAAGCGGGTTTGAATACAGATGATGTTCACAAAAGGCGTGAGCAGCACGGCTATAACGAATTGGAAGAAGGAAAGCGAAAGAATGGTTTACAAGTGTTTGTTGAGCAACTTAAAGACTTTCTGGTTATCATCTTACTTGCTGCGGCCCTTATTTCTGCCTTTTTAGGTGAAATTGAAAATACCATTGTCATCATGGTCGTCGTAATACTGAATGCTATTCTCGGAACGGTCCAGCATGTAAAGGCGGAGCAAAGTTTAAACAGCTTAAAGTCTCTTTCCTCCCCGTCGGCTAAAGTATTGCGCAATGGGACAAAAGAGGAAGTCCCTTCAAGGGATATTGTTGTTGGGGATATTCTCTATCTTGACCCAGGTGATTTGGTCAGTGCTGATGGAAGACTACTTGAAAATTATAGCCTTCAGATCAATGAAAGCTCATTAACAGGGGAATCACTTAGTTCCTTAAAAGATACCGAGCCAATTAATGAAGATGACGTGTCGATTGGCGATAAAAAGAATATGGTATTCTCGGGAAGCTTCGTTACATATGGCAGAGGCGTTGTCGTCGTAACCAATACTGGCATGAAAACTGAGATTGGCAAGATCGCCAACCT
>JBFELW010000341.1:0-3281 GCA_041551995.1 Paenisporosarcina sp. | reverse complement strand
GATTATGTGCGAATTGGTCAAGCAGAAGGTTCAGTAGAAGAAATTGGATTGAGGACAACGAAGGTAAAGGGTTGGAATGGAGAACTTCATATTTTTCCGAATGGAACGATTGTTGAGGTTGTGAACTTCTCACTTAATAATTCGATAGCGATATTAGATGTTAGTGTGGCATATGAGACTAACATCTCACAAGTGGAAGAACTGATTAAAAAATTCCTGGAAACACTTCCAGAAAAATATGAACAATTAGTAAAAGAACCAGAACTGTTAGGGGTTCAAAACTTGGCTGCATCTGAAGTTATCTTAAGAATAACGGCAGAAACGAAACCCATGCAACATTATGCGATTTCTAGAATCATTCGTAGGGATTTAAAGTTATTTATGGATGAGCAAGGAATTGAAATTCCTTATCCGAAAATGGTTATGTATCAAAAGAGAGATGGTACAGAACAATCAGGGGTAGGTCAACCAGTGACGAGCGAAGATAAGGGGAAAAACCGATGAATGCAAAAATATTTGAACTAGGTGATATTGTTGAAATGAAAAAACAACATCCTTGCGGAACAAATCAATGGAAAATCATTCGCACGGGAGCAGATGTCCGTATAAAATGTGAAGGATGTCAACACAGCGTTATGATTCCACGACGTGAATTTGAAAAGAAAATGAAAAAAGTATTGAAGCAAGGAAATGCAACCGAGTAATAGACTTTTTGGAAGCAAAAACCTATAATAAATAAGTTGCATGTAAAGAGAGAGATTAAACTCAAGTATTCAATTGAATATAAAATTCGTCTATATAATTTGCAAGATATGGAAGGTTGGGGAAATAAATGGCATTAACAGCAGGAATCGTTGGATTGCCAAACGTTGGTAAATCCACATTATTTAATGCAATAACTAAAGCAGGAGCAGAAGCTGCAAACTATCCATTCTGTACAATTGATCCAAATGTGGGAATCGTAGAAGTTCCAGACGAACGTCTTCAAAAACTAACTGAACTTGTTGTTCCAAAGAAAACTATCCCTACAGCATTTGAATTTACTGATATCGCTGGAATAGTAAAAGGTGCAAGTAAGGGCGAAGGTTTAGGGAATAAATTCCTGGCTCATATTCGTGAAGTTGATGCAATATGCCAAGTAGTCCGATGCTTTGTTGATGATAATATTACGCATGTATCAGGAAAAGTAGATCCGATTTCAGATATTGAAGTCATTAATTTAGAACTTATTTTGGCTGACTTAGAGAGCGTAGAAAAAAGACTACAGCGTGTAGCTAAAATGGCGAAACAAAAAGATAAAGATGCCATGGTAGAAGAGCCTATTTTATTAAAACTACAAGAAGCTTTTGAAGAAGCCAAGTCTGCACGTTCAGTAGAATTCACAGAAAAAGAGTTACGTATTGTTAAAGGACTTCATTTATTAACTGCTAAACCGATGCTTTATGTGGCAAATTTATCTGAAGACGAGATTGCAAACGCAGATGAAAATGAATACGTTCAAAAAGTACGTGAATTTGCAAAAGATGATAATTCTCAAGTTATCATTATTTGTGCAAAGATCGAAGAAGAGATGGCAGAATTAGATGATGAAGAAAAAGCGATGTTTATTGAAGAGTTGGGAATTAAAGAATCAGGTTTAGACCAACTTGTTAAAGCTTCATATAATTTACTTGGTTTGGCTACTTACTTCACAGCAGGTGTACAAGAAGTTCGTGCTTGGACTTTCCGTAAGGGTATGAAAGCACCACAATGTGCAGGTGTTATCCATACTGATTTCGAACGTGGTTTTATTCGTGCAGAAACGGTTTCATACGAAGACTTGGTAGCTAATGGATCAATGTCGGCAGCTAAAGAAGCGGGTAAGGTGCGTTTAGAAGGTAAGGAATATATCGTGCAGGATGGCGATGTTATGTTGTTCCGTTTTAATGTGTAAAGCTTTGAGAGCTAATTATCTCTGTTAAATACAATAGCTGTGATTTCCGTTCCAACGCACTTTCATGTTTCGAAGCTAGGGTAGCGATGCAGAAACAGGCGGACGATTTCCGCAAGTATTCTACACGAGATAGCGTTCTTAACCTTCGTTTCTGTTTCTTCTGCGGGATCTTACCAGGACACGCTGTTTCCTAATCGGAAAACTAGAGCCAACCGCAATTTGGTCATAGTCATTGCGACGAAGTTAGCGTAGCGACAAAAGAAACAGAAACAGGAGCGAATCTTTACTGTCGCCTTTCACTACAATCACCAAAATAGTAAAGAAGTTATTACAGTATAAGTAAAAGCAGGTTAGTCTCTAATGGACTAACCCGCTTTTTTGCTGTTTTACAAGTAAGGACTACGATCCGTAGTTTTCATACACATACAATTTTGGCAGTTCGGGGTCATCTTTAATCCAAGCATCATCTGATACTTTACGGAGTTCTTTATACATAGCAAAATCACCTACAGCACCTGCAATAAGCCAAGCACCTAAGAGCACAAGGATAGAATGGTTTATCATAAGTCCGATAATGGTGGGTAAAACACCAGTCAGCCAAAAAGGAAGAAGAAGCACTTGCTTCATAGATCTATTCTGTACTAGTTCATTTGTTGTGGCGTAAGCAATCCCTAACTTTAAATTCAGACCATACTCGAGCGAACGCCATGGAACTCGACCGAATATCACAAAACCAATTAAATGAGAAACTTCGTGCAAAAAGATGAGAATAATATATCCAATGATAAAAAATATTAAATGAAACCAGGATATAGAGAAGCTAAGTTCTTGGTGAATAATACTTTTTAAAGTCAAAAGGATAATACTTAATAGGACAGTCAATGTTAAACTCTGCCAAGCAATATTTTGTAAATCTAATTCAATTGTTTTTATGGGTGAATCTATTCGATTCAAATTAATCACCTCTTTACATTAGTATACGATATTAGACGAATACGTAATATAATAGAATGTTGCAGTAGATATGTATTTATGTTACAATTAATTGATGTGAGTAATAAACGTTACTTACTCCTTGTCCTGCTGTAAAACAGCTGGGCCAAAGTCCATGAGGAGGTGTCAAAAGATGAGAAAATACGAATTAATGTACATTATTCGACCAACAATTGAAGACGATGCTAAAAAAGCTTTAGTAGAGCGTTTTAACGAAATCGTTACTTCAAATGGTGCTGAAATCATCGAGTCAAAAGAGTGGGGCAAACGCCGCTTGGCTTATGAAATCAACGATCTTCGCGAAGGTTATTACCAAATCGTGAAAATGAACGCTGATTCTAAAGCTGTTGATGAG
>JBFELW010000340.1:0-3303 GCA_041551995.1 Paenisporosarcina sp. | reverse complement strand
TTGTTTCAAGAGAATGGACACACCCTATTCCTCGGCCATTTCCTTATAAAACCCCAATGCTTCCCGCAAAAAATCCTTATCCATACCTGTACGGAAGTGAATTCGCTCTACCCATTTTGACAAATCTAAGTTTGAATCTTCTTTAACTAGTTCCCGAGAAGTACTCAAGAAGCTTTTCCATGCATCAAACTCCCAATGCACAACTTCATCCCTAACAGAAAGGCGAATTTCAACAAGAGGATGTTTTCTGAAAACGGTTTGAACACGTTCCGAAATTTCCCACAACAAATTGTCGTCTAGTGGGGTTGTATCATATACGGAGCGGGATATTTTTCCGTTAGAGCGTTGGTATGTAATCGACGTTTTATAACCCTCTGTTTCTAGCATAACTTTAGCAGCTGGGAAAAAGCCCTCTAGCCATTCTTCTTTATTCATATCATCAGAATCCAGATTAATTGGCTGTATCCATTGATCCCCAAGGTCGCATAAGTAACGGTTTCCACGTTTATCTACAGCAACAACAGCAATATGAGCACGTTCTGCATGCACATCATCTGTAATTCCATAGGCTTCGATTCCTGCATCCCGTAGTTCTTCGATTAACCATAGTGACAAATCCACACAGTTTCCAGCTACACCATACTGTTCGAAATGGTCTTTTATTAATGAAACAGATCGTTGTCCTCCACCACCAACTTGCTTGGACCACCATAACTTCATCAGCGTATCCATTGGCTTATCATCAAATTTTCTCCATACAGCCATTATCTCTTTAGGTGCTTGCATGACAACCATCCCCCTATACATATTTCCTATCATAACGTAATGGATTATTGGAATAAATATCAACGTAAATTAATTGCGATTTGTTAGCCCAGTTGTGTTTAATAAATTCTCAAACCATGGTGCTTCTAAATTTCATCAACAAAAACATGAGCTTCTAGGTTTATAATAGAATAAAGATTAGGATGCATTAAAGGGAATGATTAGACGATGGATTATTTTAATCGATATAAACATTTTATTGGCGGAAGAATATTAAAGACTGGTATTGCAGTATTTTTAACAGCGCTAATATGTGACTTGTTAAATTGGCCAGCCGGATTTGCGGTTATAGCGGCAATCGTTACAATCGAACCTACAGCAGCACATTCTATCAAAAAGGCGTATGTCCGTTTCCCGGCAACGGCAATCGGGGCGGCTTATTCTATTGTTTTCTATGTTGCTCTTGGCAACACGCCGGTTACCTACACTTTAGTTGCTATTGCTACAATCGTGACCTGTCATAAACTTCATTTAAACGATGGAACACTTGTTGCAACCCTTACTGGAATAGCGATGATAGCCACTGTAGAGGATCATTTTGTCGCCTCTTTTTTTACTCGACTAGGAACGACAACCATTGGATTAACAGTTTCCACCTTAGTAAACTTTTTTGTATTAAGACCAAACTATTCCCCTACTATTTCAAGTAAAATCCACGGACTCTTTATTGAAGCAGGAGATATTCTAGAGAAAAGTGGCTTGGAAATATTGAGAATCGAGTCTAGTCCAAAGTCGAAAGGTACGAAAGTATTATTTCAAGAGCTTCTAAATAATATAGAAAAAATTGAAGTGCTTTGTAGTTATCAGAAAGAAGAATGGAAATACCATCGTATTAAACGACAAGAAAAAAGAGTCTTTCATTATGAATATAAAAAGTTAAACATCCTGAGACAAATTACTTACCACGCTGGAAACTTCATAACGATTTCGAGTCAAGATGTGTCCATCGAAAAAGAAAAGGCTGATTTAATTATGAACACAATTAAGTCAATCAACAGGATTCTTCATCATAATCAATATGAAATAGATGAGGAACATCACATATTAGTTAACGAATTAATTGAGCAATTTTGGCATGAGAGACCACAGACACCACCTCAATACACCAAAACAATCCATCATTGCTTTTCGTCAGACACCATCTTCTTATATGAATTAATATCAATAAATGATTTATTAGAAGTTCTAAACCAAGTTCATACGTTAGAGTTGAGACATCAGTAATGAAACGGGGGAACCGGTCTCTTTTCTCACTTAACGGTTCCAACTCTTAGAAAAAGAGAATGTAAAGTTGAGTGATGACAGTATTGAATTGTATGGATGCCTTGTGACTTCATGTGCATCTGGATCTATTGCAGTTTGCTTCTTACAAGTTCAAGGTTGGTTCAAGGTAAATACATCATTTGTAAAAATGGAGGGGAAACTTTGTTATATGTATCTCTATTTATTGGTATCGGTATACTTGTATTTACAACTAAATTCACCAAAGCCTTAAAAGGATCTAACAGTTGGATGTTACTTGGTCAGATTAGTGCCTCACTTATCATCATACTGGTTGGTAAAATTGATGTTGGTTATTTTAATCTAGTTTATGGTGGCCAAATCGAATTAGGGTATTTAACCATTCCATTTTCTATGTTATTTCTTTTGGGATTTACAAATGTGATGAACATAGATAAAGTACAAACACCTCTCATATTGTTGTTACCTTGCGTTTCTGCAGTATGTCTCTCAATATTAGGATTCATCATGCAAGATTCATTTGTTTTAATAACTGGAATTTGTGTGAGTCTAATGATTATGTTTATTCTGCTATATGGTCATTTTTCGGGCAAAGAGTTTATAGGAAGAATGCTTACTACGTCAATAGGTTTTCTAATAGCAGTACTTTCATTAGCGCTTCCTACAACGTCTCTTATATTTATTTATATTCCAATATTTACGTTAGCACTACCATTGGTTTTATATCATGTCATTCAAACTAAATTCATGATTGAAGAATCAATACTAATTAGCTCATTAGTAGCTATTCTATTTAGCGTATTACTGCTTGTAGTTCCTCATTATATGCTTTGGAATCTTATTGTTGGATTAATAGTCATTTTGGTTATCTCACAACTTTTTCGAAGATATCGCTTTATTTAGATAGGCGTCTAGACTCATGAAGTACTATATAGCACCAAATATATGTGATAATCAATCAGGTCATTTTAAAAGAGCCCAATTCTAAGCGAATTGAGCTCTTTTCGTTTGGTCTATTCAATTTGTACCAGAAGACGGAAGGGGATAATTCCCATGTCCTCATTCTTATTGCTTAAACAAATTCATCCAACCCTTGTATTTAAACCAAACCATCATGAATACCCCAATGAGTGTCATTGCTCCCATTACAAAAAAGTAGCCATACTTCATCTCGAGCTCAGGCATGTATTCAAAATTCATGCCGTAAACTCCTGCTATAAATGTTAAGGGAATGAA
>JBFELW010000339.1:0-3308 GCA_041551995.1 Paenisporosarcina sp. | reverse complement strand
CTCCCTCACGGAATTCCTGGTTTTCCATCAAGTTCATTTCCTCAGACATATAGCATCCTCCTTCACAACGTTTCATAATTCATTTTATGCGAATTCTCTAATAAAAACAAAAATTTACCCTTCTCTTTCCAAACTTTCACCTAAATTATGCCTTATTTTCATTTATTAACTTTTCAATTTGACTCATGATAACTTGCGTAACTTCTTCAGCCGAAGCCTTTTGTTCACGGTAAGGTTGCATATCTATTGGGTCTCCATATACGACTTTTAAACGTTTAAAAATTTTATAAGGACCTATTATTGCGCATGGTACAACATAAGCTTCACCTTTTAAAGCAAAAAAACCAGCGCCTGAAAAACCTTTACCTAATTCTCCATTTTCACTTCGTGTTCCTTCGGGGAATAACCCCATTACATCACCACTTTTTAACAATCCAATACCTTTTCTTAAAGCATCTCTATCGCTCATTCCACGTTTTACTGGAAAGGCATGAAGATTTGGTAAGATGTTTTTAAGCACTGGTGCTGAAAACAGTTCTTCTTTCGCCATAAAGTGAACATCACGAGGGGCTGTAATTCCTACTACTGGTGGATCTAATGCATTTATATGGTTTGCACATATTAAAACACCACCCGTTTTTGGGAACTTTTCCAACCCCTGTATATCAAAACGGTATATTGGATTTAAAACATTCCAGACTAGAGATTTAGCAAATGTATATAAGTTCATTTAGCACATCCTCTCTTTCGCTAATTGAATAATTGTATCTGCCACTTCTTGAATCGTGAGATGCGTTGTATCCAAATAAATAGCATCCACAGCTTGAATAAGAGGGGATGCATCCCGTTCACTATCCATTTTATCACGCTCGGAAATTTCCTTTTTCAATTGTTCGAGATGTGAGGAGATACCTCTTTTTTTGTTTTCTAAATGACGACGTTTTGCCCGTTCTTCAACAGATGCGGACATAAAAATCTTTAATTCAGCATTAGTCAGTACATGTGTACCAATATCTCTCCCATCCATCACAACTCCACCAGTTTTTGCCATTACTAATTGTCTTTGTACCATTTCTTTTCTCAAGCTTGCATGAGTAGCGACAACAGATACAGATGATGTGACTTCATTAGAACGGATGTCATTCGATACATCTCTCCCATCTAAGAAAACAAGTTGTCCACTAGGCGATGGTTTCAGTTCTATTATTGTTTCTATAAGTAATTTGGTCATTGCATCCTCATTTTCTATATCTATGTGATGCGATAAAGCTTTATACGTAATCGCTCGATACATAGCTCCTGTATCAATATAAGTATATGCAAGAGCCTCTGCCGCTATTTTCGCTATGGTACTTTTACCTGCAGCAGCTGGACCGTCAATCGCAATTTGAATATTCGTATTCAAGTCATCAACCCCTATTTTTTCTTTCATATATTGTAACACAGCTATAAAAAAAAAAGCCCAAATTCTTGGGCTCTACTTGTGTGTCTTTCAAACACCTTTTCTTCTCATAAGAAGCTGTCTATCAAAACAGAAACGCACTATTTGTTGTTTATCAACATCATCGGTATCAACGAATTGAATTGAGGCTAATCGTATTTCTCCCTTCATCCAGAAACGTACGACTAATGCTTTTGTGTGAATATATTTGACATCTCCATTTGTGAAGGGTAGTGCAATTGTCAATAAAATGATACTTCCTTCTTTAAATGTAACGGGCTGATTAATAATAATCGCCGATCCACCTGCACTTATATCCTCTGCTACAAATTGAGAGAAATTCCCTTCAAATTCAACAGCCATATCCACTGGAGTGTCCACTCGAACAAATTCTCTACGTTGGACTTTAATGACGTGTTCGTTTCCTGGGAAGGACAAAATGATCATTGGGATATTTCTGTGAACTCTTCCAAGAACCTCAGTTTTAAAATCATAGGCCGCTATTGCATCTTCTACAAAAGAGGCACGCAATTGGGCTCCTTCCATTAAGAAGGAAGTCTTTTTAGTTAAAGTATTGGTTGGGTAATCAATTAGTATGGTGTTTTCTCTTTCTTCAACAACTTTACATCTAAATTTTTCTAATGTATCGCTGTAAGTGGGTTCTAATGTGAGTATAGTCCCTACTTTAGGTTTCATTACCTATCACCTTCGTCTCATGAAATCATAAACTTATTATGACATGAGACTGTAGGGATTACTACTATTCTTTTTTGAAATCATTTATGACAGTAACTCTGATTTTAATACCTCTTTTGTTTCTGTATCAACCAGTATGCGGAAAGTCTGCGTTTTACCGTCTAAGTCTTTCACAATTAATAATTCATAGGCGAGTCGTTGTTGCAGTTGTTTGTTATCTGTATAAGCAAATGCTTCTTTCTGTATTTTGACGTCTTTAGTAAAAAATGTAGTCCAATCAATTGGAATGATGTCTTGTTCAGGCAATGTTTCTTCTTGGATGTACTCCATTGTACTCACTCCAAGTACTTCACCATTATCTTTGGCCAATTTCATTTGAATTGAATCGTCATATACTCTAGCCTGATTTTCTGGATTCACTCGGATAAAAGTGAGATGCCAAAAGTAATGATTCTCTCGAGATTCAACTAATTCAACATCTTCGATACCAAATGAATGTAGTGCTTTTTCTGCTTTTTCTTTTATCATTTCCGGTGAAATTCGATCGGTCCCAACAGGTCGTTCCGCCAAGAGTGAAAGTAAATGACCACCTTTTTCAGTAAAGTCAGCATACCCTACACTTGTCCCCTCACTAAATCTCACATGAAAGAAAGGATATGCAGCTCCATCCTTACTTTTTGAAGTAACTATATTTGCATTCTTATACTTAGGAAACATTTCTTTTAAATGCTTTACAGCGTCTTGTTCGGTTATTTCTTTATCTTTAATATTTTGTAATTCTCTTTTCTTTTGTACATCAGTTTCACTAGCGGTTAAAGGAAAGTCACTCTCTGTATATTGTCTTACACTATCAGCTAAACCTGTCCAATTTTTTGAAGGTTTTTCCGCTGTGACTTCTTTACTCCACTCAGAAAAGGGCTCTTTTTGTGCAAGTAATTCAGTTGTAGCATTTGCCCATTCATTTGAGAACTCATCAAGATTTCCAGAGACGCTTGCAGCCACTTGTAACCATTTATCTTCGGTTACTTTTTCTTGACTTTTCATCTTAGCAAAATCACCTAATCTGCCTAGATAATTCATCCATTGTGTCGTAAACTCACGTTCTAATGGCAAAGATGCAATTGAGCTTCTTATATCTGAAGAGAGACGCCAAATATTCTCTAAAGACTCG
>JBFELW010000338.1:0-3311 GCA_041551995.1 Paenisporosarcina sp. | reverse complement strand
TTCTTCAGGTTTATAGTTTGGCTCTTCTACATTAAAAGTTACGAACCAATCAGCCATTTGGACAGGCAACCTCATAAAATACAGGATTAAGCTTAACGAACTTATTCCTATTATTATAATTGCTAATAATTTTACTAATTTCCTACTTTTATTTGCTGCCTTAGTCACTTCGCTTCCCCCTAATAATAGTAGCGATAATGTAAAATAGTTTCTTCCACTCTACTGCATCTTTACTTCAATAAGCAGCTTCGATTTCCCTCTTAAAGAAAAGCGTCCGTTAGTTGAAGAAGAAAAAAAAGCTTTACCCCTTGTTGAAGTAATAAACCCAACTATTTAAGAACAACACATTACCGCATTGTCCAAATCCTTCTCATTTATTAAAACACTTCCATTATCATCGATTATGAAATCGACTTTGGCATCTGAAAGTCTTTTAATCGCTGAATCTATCGTTTCTTGACTGCTTGTTGAATTTTCAATCCATACTTTATAGCTTTTTTCTTCAGAATTGCAAACAGTAATTACGATAAAAAGAATTAGAATCATTGTGAGTAATATTCTTGGTTTCAACTGTATCCCCCTTATCAAATACATTTTATTTGATTTGCTAGTTCAACTAACCTATTTAGTTGTTCCACTAGTTCGGATATGAACTCCACTTTTCTTTTGCTTCTTCTAAATAATTATAGATATTCCGATAAACTTCTTCTGTATTTTGTTCATTGAATTTATTCCAATATGAGTCCTATAAATCGCGATTTTCCACCTTTTTTGTGATAGCTACACATTAATACAATCCTTGAATATGCTAGGTAATAATGTAAATTACTTGGAAAGGGGTTTATTATGATTCAACTATCGGGGATGCCCTTTCAACAAGGTGACCAATGGTCGTCTGGTAGTATTGAACATATGATTATTCAGCGGATGAAGGAAGATACAGTCGTTTACTCGTATCAAACCATAGATGAATTATCTTTTGAGCTTAAGATACGAAAAAATATTATTTTAAGTGCAAGAGCCATGAATCAAAGCAAGGTGCAGTTTGAAAGGTTTTTAAATTCTCGTTGTAATCCTCAATACTGGAATTTAACGAGTACTGGTGGATTTTTGCAGCGGAATGAAGTAAAACCATCAGACGCGATTAAGGATATCTACACGAACAGTTCACAATATGCGTTTGAATGTGCAACGGCAATAGTCATTATCTATTACCATGCAGTCCTAAACGTTTTAGGCGAATCCTTATTTAATCAATACTTTCCCACCATCTATTTATATGGCTGGTTTGCTGATCCTGACCTTGGAATAAAGGTAACGTACACAACTCATTTTCTGCCTGGAGATGTCGTCTATTTTAAAAATCCCGACTTCGATCCAGAAACCCCTTATTGGAGAGGAGAAAATGCTGTAGTTTTAGAAGATGATATGTACTTTGGGCATGGATTAGGAATAAAGACAGCTGAACACATGATTGATGCGCTGAATCAAGCACGAAAGGCAGAGCCAAATCAATCAGCCTATCTGACCAACAGCGTTGCCAGACCTACCTTTGACCATTTGGCGAAACTATCGAATTCGCAACTTGGTTATTCAATTCCTAAACACCAACGTATCGTCCATCATAACGAAAGTTCGGTTCCAGTTGATCGATATATGTTCTAATTGTAGCCTCATCGTCCCCGACCCATACCGTGATTGGTCTTTTGCAGCTCACTGATTTCTTATCTGAAAGCATCCATTACTACACTAAGATTAACTGTGCGGATATCCATTTATAAATTATAAAACCCTAAAATCTTTCATACTTTCTCCAAGAATATAGTGTGAAAACCATATCAAATTCTGCTTCATAATCGCCACATTAATTCCTGGATGGTCAGAACTATATGCCATTCCTTTAAATATGACTAATTCTGTATCAACTTCCATATCCTTTAGTCCTCGATATAGCTCATATGCATTTGGAGTTGGAACTCTTGCATCCTTTTCTCCATGTTGGATCAAGGTGGGCGTACAGGCTGATTTAATATATGTAATTGGTGAAGTTTTAGCATAGATTTCTGGATCATTCCATGGAGTATCTCCTAAATACATCCTAGTAAATTGAGGCATATCTGTATTCACATAATTGGTCATCCAATCACTAATTCCACCTCCAACAGAAATAGCCTTAAATCTATCACTATATGTTGAACAGAAGGCTGATATATATCCTCCATTACTCCATCCCATAACGCCTACTTTTTCTTTATCTGCTATCCCTTTTTCGACTAATACATTCACTCCAGATAGTACATCATCATAGTTACCAATTCCCAATTTTCTATAGTTTGCTTTTAAGAATTCATTACCATATCCTGAACTTCCTCTGTAGTTGGGTTCTAAAACTATATAGCCCTTTTCAATAAACTGTTCAATAGGATATTTTTCATTGAAACAGCCTGAATGGATTGGGAAAGATGCCCACGCTGGACCACCATGGATGACCACTAATAAGGGATATTTTTTATTTGTATCAAACTCTATCGGGGTTGATAAAACCCCTTCTATTTCTAGTCCATCACTACTTTTCCATGAGATTATTTCCCTGTTACTTTTAAGTTTCCCCTCAAAAACGCTATTCTCGTTTGTGATTCTTTCATCATCTAAATAGATTTCAAAGGTTTCATTTGATGTAGCCTTACTATAGGAAATATGATTTCCATCCTTTGTTATAGAAGCTTCCATTATAAAGTTGTCTACTTGATCGCTTACCATTTTCACATAGCCATCCTCAGATAGTAGCCCAATAAGATAATTAGTTTTATTCTGCCATCTAATCAAAATTCCTTTAGCTGTCCATCGTACTGGATAAACCGTACTATCAAAATCTGCCAAAGAGTTATTTCGCTCACCACTATTAATATCGTATATCTCTATTGTATTGTCTTGTATATGGTTCTTATAGTAATCCTTCTCCCTTATACTTGCTGTGTAACATATTTTGGTTCCATCAGGAGAAAAGCAAACATTAACCCCCAATAACTTATTACTATTCATCTTATGTAATTCTCCAGCTTTTCTATCTAGTATGTATAGATCTCCATTCTGATAATCTTCCCCATTTGGGCTTGGTGAAGCCATAAATACAACCTTGTTCCCATTATTTGAAATATCAAATTCATGGATATGAAAATCTTTACCGTCGGTTAGTTGATACGCCACACTAGTTTCGTTTTTATCCCTACCAGTTTGTATACCTTTTTTTATTTCAATGTAATATAAACAATTATTCTGGTATTCCTTGTCTATATGATGGAAATCTCCAT
>JBFELW010000337.1:0-3325 GCA_041551995.1 Paenisporosarcina sp. | reverse complement strand
TTCCAGATGGTTTTCGTAATGAAGTCCAAGTAATTTCGATTGTTATGTCCGTTGACAGAGATTGTACGACAGAAATGGCAGCGATGTTTGGTTCATCTCTAGCACTAATGGTTTCTGACATTCCTTTTGGAGGACCGATAGCTGGAGTACAAGTTGGATTAATCGATGATCAATTCATCATTAACCCAAATCAAGCACAGTTAGAAAAAAGTAGTATTGACTTAGTTGTAGCTGGAACAAAAGATGCAGTCAATATGGTGGAAGCTGGTGCTTTAGAAGTTCCAGAAGAAGTTATGTTAGAAGCAATTATGTTCGGCCATAAAGAAATTATTAAGTTAATTGAATTTCAAGAAGAAATCGCAGCAGCTGTGGGTAAAGACAAGCTCGACATTAAATTGTATGAATTAGATGCCGATCTTACAGCTGAAATTAAAGAAATGTGTGAAACCAACTTAAACGCTGCAATTCAAGTTTTCGAAAAACATGCACGTGAAGAGGCAATTCGCACTATAAAAGATGAGGTTATTGCTGGTTACGTTGAACGAGAATTAGACAATGCTGGATTAAAACAAGTTCGTGAAATCCTTGATAAGATGGTGAAAGAAGAAGTTCGCCGTTTAATCACTGAAGATAAAATTCGTCCAGATGGCCGCAAATTAGATGAAATTCGTCCACTATCTTCAGAAACGGGTGTTCTTCCACGTACACATGGTTCTGGATTATTTACTCGTGGACAAACACAAGCATTGAGTATTGCAACTTTAGGTGCTCTTGGTGATGTTCAAATCATTGATGGTATTGGACTTGAAGAATCTAAACGTTTTATGCATCACTATAATTTCCCGCAATTTAGTGTTGGGGAAACTGGCCCTTTACGTGGACCAGGTCGACGAGAAATTGGTCACGGAGCTTTAGGCGAACGTGCCTTAAAAGTAGTTCTTCCAGATGAAAAAGAATTCCCTTATACGATTCGATTGGTATCGGAAGTTCTTGAGTCAAATGGTTCTACTTCTCAAGCGAGTATTTGTGCATCAACTCTTGCCCTAATGGACGCTGGAGTTCCTATTAAAGCACCTGTTGCTGGTATAGCTATGGGTCTTATTAAAAAAGGCGATAACTATTCAGTACTCTCAGATATTCAAGGCATGGAAGATCATCTTGGAGATATGGACTTTAAAGTTGCAGGTACGGCAAAAGGTGTAACGGCTCTTCAAATGGATATCAAAATTGATGGATTATCTCGTACAATCTTGGAAGAAGCTTTAACACAAGCAAAAATAGGACGTATGCATATTTTAGAGAGTATGATTGCTACAATTGCAGAACCACGTGAAAAACTTTCACAATTTGCGCCTAAGATTGTTATGGTTAAGATCAATCCAGACAAGATTCGTGATGTGATTGGACCGGGTGGTAAGCAAATCAACAAAATCATTGATGAAACTGGTGTTAAAATTGATACCGAGCAAGATGGATCAATTTACATTTCTTCCATTGATGAAGCGATGATTGCTCGTGCAAAAGAGATTATCGAAAATATCGTTCGTGTTGCTGTAGTTGGAGAATACTTTATGGGGAAAGTGAAACGCATAGAGAAATTCGGTGCATTTGTAGAAATCTTCACTGGTAAAGACGGACTTCTTCATATTTCAGAAATTCAAGAAGAACGAACAAAAGCAGTAGAGGATGTTCTGAAACTTGATGATGAGCTGAAGGTTAAGGTTATTGAAATAGATAATCAAGGACGTGTAAACTTATCACGTAAAATTGTTGTAAAAGAAGAAAAAGAGGCAGCAGAAAAAGCTGAGGCTTAAGTCAGTTAAGCACATATGGAAAGGTTGCCTATGTGATCAATAGGTAACCTTTTCTTTTTTTAGGTAGAAAGTGGGGATTTTCATCATGTTACAAAAACATACAAGTCCAAATGGTGTTCGAATTGTCTCTGAACATATTCCACATGTCCGTTCGGTTGCAGTAGGAGTCTGGGTACATGCTGGTTCTAGGCATGAAAAGGCTGAAGAAAATGGGTTGACGCATTTTATTGAGCATATGTTGTTTAAAGGAACTGCATCACGAACAGCACGTCAAATAGCAGAAGAATTTGATAAAATTGGTGGTCATGTAAATGCTTTTACTTCAAAAGAATATACATGTTATTACGCTAAGGTATTAGATCATCATGCAAAACATGCGGTGTCCGTGTTAGCGGATATGTTTTTCCATTCGCAATTTGATGAACAAGAATTAGAAAAAGAACGCCAGGTAGTCTTAGAAGAAATTTCAATGGTTGAAGATACTCCTGATGATGATGTACATGAACAACTGTGGAAGGTTATGTACCCAAATCAATCATTAGGGGCTTCCATTTTAGGAACAAAAGAGTCATTAGATACATTCACTAGAGATTCTATATATCAGTTCATGAACCATCATTATCGTCCAGAACATATTGTGATTTCTGTAGCTGGGAATATTCCAGCAGGTTTTATTGATCATATAGATTTATTGTTTGGTCAATTTACACCCCAAAAACAGACTGTAGTTAGAAGTGAATTTGAACTCCCTATTTTCCATAACGGTGAGTCAAATAAAACAAGAGAAACCGAACAAGGTCATATATGCTTAGGTTACCCTGGTTTAAGCGTGAAGGATAAGCACATATATGACTTGATCGTATTAAATAGCATTATAGGTGGGAATATGTCCTCCCGTTTATTCCAAGAAGTACGAGAAGAGAAGGCTCTAGCCTATTCTGTTTATTCTTACCAGTCTTCTTATGAAGATTCGGGGACCGTTATCATCTATGGTGGAACTTCAAGCAGCCAGCTACCTGAGTTAAAACACACGATACAAGAAACGGTTGATAAAGTAATCCATCATGGCGTCACAACCACAGAGGTAGAAAATTCGAAAGAACAGTTAAAGGGAAGCTTAATGATGGGCTTAGAAAGTACGAATGCTCGAATGAATAGGAACGCTAAAAACGAACTTATATTCGGGGAACATAAATCATACGATGATGTGTTGCAATCGATTGATGAAGTCTCGATTCATCAAGTTCAAAAATTAGTGACCGAAATCTTTACAAAGTCAGCAGCCTTATCAACGATAACCCCTAACAACTAACTGTTTATGGTTAAATCTTAATAAGAGACAATCCTATTAACTTAATAGGATTGTCTTTTTTTACATTCAACTGAACATCACCTTTCCTTTTCGCATATACATAAAGTGATGGAAACAGAGGAGGGACATAGTGTTACTATCTGAATTAGCCATTAAAGAATTGATACAAATTGAAGATGGGAAACGGTTTGGTTTGTTA
>JBFELW010000336.1:0-3326 GCA_041551995.1 Paenisporosarcina sp. | reverse complement strand
GAATTTAACTATAAATGGGCTAGCAACTGGCATGTTAATCTTCCTTTTAGCAGCTGGTTTAACGTTAATTTTTGGTTTGATGGACGTTCTTAATTTTGCACATGGTGGATTATTTGCATGGGGTGCCTATGCTTCTGTTTGGTTTTATGCACTAACGGATAGCTTTGTCCTCGCCATTTTAGGAGCGATTTTAACAGGAATAATTTTAGGGTTTATTACTGAAAAATTAATTATCACACCTGTATACGGAAACCATGTACAACAGATTTTAATTACACTTGGATTTATGCTTGTACTAACTGAGATGTTAAAAGTGGTATTTGGACCGAATCAGATTGCCGCTAGAACACCTGAACTCTTATCTGGCAGCTGGGAAATCGGAGATGTCATCATCATTAAATACCGCGTATTTATTATCATAATGGGCTTTCTTGTATTTGGTGTTTTTCAATATATTCTAAAGAAAACTAAAATCGGTTTAATTGTACGCGCAGGAGTTATGAATAAAGAAATGGTTCAAGCACTGGGCATTAACATTAAAAACGTTTTCCTCTATGTCTTTATTGCAGGTGCAGCCCTGGCAGCGCTTGGAGGGGCTTTGATGGCACCCTATTCAGGAGTGATTTACGCTGAGATGGGAATGGAGTTTGCTATTTTAGGGTTCATTGTTGTTGTAATTGGAGGAATGGGCAGTTTCCCAGGTTCATTGTTGGCTGCGATTATAGTTGGGATAACTGGAAGCTATATGGCTTACTACGTGCCATCCTTATCGTTAGCAGTAAATATGATGATCATGGCAATTGTACTCATTTTCCGTCCACAAGGTTTATTTAGAGCAAAGGGGTGAAGACATGACGACTAAATATCAATGGAACAATATTTTTCTCTCTATCATTGTCATTGCATTGTTCATCTTCCCTTTTGTTATAGACTCGAGGAGTTGGACAATTCTTTTAACACAAATTTTTATATTTTCGATTCTAGCGATGAGTTATGATATTTTACTAGGGTATACAGGTATTGTATCGTTTGGTCACGCGATGTTTTTTGGAATTGGTGCGTATACGACTGCTGTTATGTTAGATCGTATAGAGCCTACGATTAGTGTATTTATATTATCCATCGCTACAGGAATGGTTATCGCAGGAATAATCAGCTTTCTCGTGGGACTTATGACATTACGTCTAAAGAGTCACTTTTTCGCTATGTTAACATTGGCCCTTTCTGGACTATTTTTAGTACTTGCTGAAAAATGGCGTAGTTTGACATCAGGAAATGATGGCTTTACGTTCCGTGCCCCAGAGTTTTTTAAAGATCGCATCATGTTTTATTTGGTCGTACTTGTCTGTTTAATTGTGGTTTACATTTTACTCAGACGATTTGTTCAATCTCCTCTTGGTCATGTGTTAGTTGCGGTAAGAGAAAATGAGCAACGAACTAAATCACTAGGATACAATACACTTCATTATAAAGTGATTGCATCTATTGTAGCAGGAGTTGTAGCAAGTTTAGCAGGAGCCTTTTATGCCATAAGCTTACGTTTCGTTAATACCAGCGTGTTGACGATGGATATTACACTGGACGCTTTGCTAATGACCATCATTGGAGGCGTAGGTACGTTGATTGGTCCCATAATAGGGGCTGGAGTAATTGAGTTATCTCAACATTATTTATCGGGACTTGCAAAGGATTACCCAATTTTTGAACGATGGATTATTTTCTTTGGTATTATCTACATTTTAGCAGTGATCTTCTTCCCTACAGGTATTGTAGGGACATTTAGAAAACTGTTTAGCAAAAACAAGAAACCAGCAGGTAAAGAAAATAAATCCAGATCGGCGGGGTTATGATGCATATTGGAATTGTAAGCACTGGTGTGTACATTCCTTCCCACTCGATGTCAGCAGAAGAAATTGCTACTGCGTCTGGTGTTCCCTTACATGTTGTAAAAGACAAAATGGGCATTACAAAAAAGCCAATTCCAGGTCCCAATGATCATACTGTTCAAATGGGCATATGGGCTGCGCAAGATGCACTAAAACGAGGTCAGGTGGATCCAAAGTCGATAGATTGTATTATCTATATAGGAGAAGAACATAAAGAATATCCTTTATGGACTGCGGCTATTAAAACACAAGAAGAGATTGGCGCTTTTCATGCTTGGGGTTTTGATATTGCGCTTCGATGTGGCACAACTATTTTAGCTTTAAAGCTAGCTAAGAGTTTAATGCTATCAGATGATTCAATTAAAACGGTCCTATTAGCAGGCGGGTATCGAAATAGTGATTTTATTGATTATACAAATGAACGAACGCGGTTCATGTTTAATCTTGGAGCGGGAGGAGCAGCCATGATTTTAAAGAAGAATCATGATGTGAATATTCTCCTTGAATCTGATCTTATGACAGACGGCTCATTTTCAGAGGACGTCGTAGTGCCAGTTGGGGGAACTAAAACTCCGTTAACAAAAGAATTATTAATGTCTGGGGCATATAAACTAGATGTGTTAGATCCTGAAGGTATGAAAAAAAGACTAGAACAAAAATCGATGCAAAACTTTTTAAAGGTCATTCGACATTCCTTGTCGAAAAGCGGATATACAGAACAAGATATTTCGTTCTTGGCGATTCTCCACATGAAAAAATCAGCACACCACTATGTATTAAATGAACTCGGATTGTCAGAAGATCAGTCCATTTATTTACACGAATATGGACATATCGGTCAAATGGATCAAATCATCTCTTTGCAACTTGCCGAACAACAAGGCAAATTAAGAAAAGGAGACATTGTTGTATTAGTGAGTGCTGGTATTGGTTATGCATGGGGAGCTACGACAATAAAATGGGGTTCTGAATAGGAGGCTATCAAACGTATGCAAAAAATATTACTTGATAACGGGGAAACCATATCGTATCGAGAACGGTACGGTGGAGAGCAAGTAATGGTGCTTGTCCATGGGAACATGACATCTTCTAAACACTGGGATGTTTTAATCGAACAATTAGATTCTAAATACAAAATTTATGCACTCGATTTAAGAGGGTTTGGGGAATCTAGTTATCATAATCGAATACAGGGGATTTCCGATTTCTCTAATGACTTAAAAGGATTTGTTGATGCTCTAGGTTTAGAGACATTCCATTTAGTAGGGTGGTCTACTGGTGGTGCAGTCTGTATGAAATTTGTTGCTGATTATCCAGGTCTGTGTAAAAAGCTAGTGCTATTAGCTTCAGCTTCTACTCGAGGTTACCCGTTTTATGGGACGAATGAAGATGGGACACCAGATTTACAAACTCGACTCCAAACGATTGAAGAAGTAGAAG
>JBFELW010000335.1:0-3330 GCA_041551995.1 Paenisporosarcina sp. | reverse complement strand
TTAAATCATTCATTTTCCGTAGGCGTTTTTTTAAACTGTTCCATCTTATCCTCTAAATCATCCATCATTGATATTAGTCGATCAATATCTTCAAGTTCTGTTGTCTCAGGTTCTATCGAGTCTAATACTTCTAAGAACATATTTAAACGTTCTTTTAGGTAGGTCACTTGCTCTTCTTTGCTATTAACCGCTTTTCCCATTCGAAACACCTCACTTTTTCTTCATCATAGTAGACCATTTTGATATGTAAATCAACTGGTATAGGTCTTTTGAAATATTTTAATATTTATTGTATTTTGAATATTTACATAAATCAGATTTCATGTTAAGGTTAACTTACTTCAACAAGAGAGGGGAGGCCGTAGTGAATAGTCGAAATCAATCAACTATTTATTAGAAGGAGGGAATTCGAATATTTCACCGGCACAAAAGCCGTGAATCGATTTATGGATACTCAATTAGATACCAGTGATATTTAGAAGGCTCAGCCATACATCTGACATCAGATATGGACTGAGCCTTCGCTATGTCAAAAAACAATTTCATACGATTCCTCAACTTGAATAGATGTTTCGACTGATCGAACCATTGAACAATTCTTTTTTGTTAACGCCATTACTCGTGGCATTTTATTCGCATCTAGATGACGACTTTTAAGTTTAAAGTGAAGGTGTATCTTTTCTAATCTGTTCGCTTCTTCTTCGTTTCTAATTACTTCATGAACTTCAATTTCCATTGATTCTAGAGGCATTCTCATTTTCTCGCAAATATTTCTCAATACTAAGCCACTACATCCAACTAGGGAAGCCACCATCAATTGATATGGACGAAAACCTTTTTCCTCATTACTCGATATTTTTATATTTCCACTTTCTAACTGCGCTTCAAAACCATCTTCTGTCATGACATAATTCAACGAAAACCCCTCCTATATGTTAAAATTGTACAGAACTGAGGTTGGGAAATAAAACAATTTAAATATTAATTGCTCTGGAGGGTATTATGCGTCAATTTACACCAAATGAAAAGAAAAGATTTTGGATATTAGTGGCCATAGTATCCATATCTGGATTTTCACAAGGCATGTTATTACCCCTTATCTCCATTATCTTTGAAAAGGATGGAATTTCATCTACATTTAATGGATTGAACGCTACAGGTTTATACATAGGAACGTTATTAGTATCTCCATTTATGGAACAACCTATAAGAAAATTCGGATATAAACCAATCATTATTATTGGTGGTCTTATTGTGTTTTTATCCTTGTTTTTATTTCCATTATGGAAAAGTGTGATGTTTTGGTTTGTCTTACGATTACTCATTGGAATTGGTGATCATTTACTTCATTTTTCTACACAAACGTGGATTACGAGCTTTTCTTCTAAAGAGCGAATGGGTAGAAATATTGCATTATACGGTTTATCTTTTGGTATCGGATTTGCTGTAGGACCTCTTCTCGTTCCACTCGTTTCTATATTTGAAGGGTTACCATTCATCTTATCAGGCGTTCTTTGCATGGCAGCTTGGAGTCTTGTGTTTTTCCTTGACAATGATTTCCCGGGTCATATGCATTCCACTTCTGCAATGCGAGGAACTTGGTCACGCTTCGCACAAACAATTGGCATTGCTTGGGTAGCTTTTATTCCCCCGTTTAGCTATGGTTTCTTAGAATCAAGTCTCCATGCAATTTATCCCGTATACGCTTTACGCCTTGCATTTGATGTTTCAATGGTGTCGATTATTTTAGCCGCCTTCTCTACGGGAGGAGTCCTATCTCAGTTACCTTTAGGGTCATTAAGTGACAAGGTGGGTAGAAGAAAAGTGGTGCTTGCTGCGTTAATGGGAGGGGCAATTACATTCGGATTTGCTGGCTTTTTTGAATCTAATGAGTGGGGAGTAGCTGTCTTATTTTTAGTTGCAGGGTTGTTTGTGGGTTCACTATATTCTCTGGGTATATCTTATATGGCAGATTTAACACCGAAGGAACTGTTGCCATCGGGTAATTTACTGTGTGGTATTTTTTTCAGTATTGGAAGTTTAACAGGTCCGCTGGTTGGTGGACTTTCTTTGCAGTTTATGGAGGGCTTTAGTTTCCTATGGCTCATCTCTTTACTTCTGATCACACTGTTCATGTTCAGTTTGGTTAAACCAAAAAAACAGTATGTTCTTTCGAGTTGAACTCGAAAGGACAAGCTGTTTTTTTATTTGAGAGATAAGCTCTTTTGAACTAGTAGTACTCTTCAGAGGAAATTTTGTTCGTGGATACAAATCGAGTGGCTATTATAAAAAACTTTACAATTCTTTCGTAGTAAAAGTATCTCCGTCTTCGATAGTTCCTGATTCATACCCTTTTATAAACCAACGCATACGTTGTTCAGATGTCCCATGTGTAAAACTCTCTGGAACAACATGTCCTTGTGTCTTCTTTTGAATATTGTCGTCACCAACAGCACTGGCCGCATTAATTGCTTCTTCTATATCTCCTATTTCGAGATACCCCTCATCTTCAGCATAATGTGCAAATACACCAGCATAATAATCAGCTTGTAGCTCGAGTCTTACTAAGTATTGATTAAATTCTTCTTCACTTAATTTTTGACGTAATGCCATCACTTCTTCGTTTGTACCTAAAAGTGTTTGTACATGGTGGCCGACTTCATGAGCAATAACATAAGCCATCGCAAAGTCTCCAGGTGCTTCAAATTTTTGTTCAAGTTCATCATAGAAGCGCAAGTCAATATAAAGATTATAATCACCAGGACAGTAAAAGGGTCCAACTGCTGAGCTAGACGTTCCACATGCCGATTGAACTTGATTTGTGTATAACACCATTCCAGGTTCTTGATAGTCACCGTAACCCCTTTGTGTAAATAAATCATTCCATACAACTTCTGTATCAGCTAAAACTACGGATACGAAATCGGCACGCTCTTTCTCATTTTCGGATGCTACATATGGAGTATTACCTTGGTTCGATTCCGGAGAACTTGTTAATAAATCACCAGGATTTCCTCCTAAAAGAGTTACAATAATGACGACAATGAGTCCGATACCTCCTCCGGCAATTCCAATACCGCCCATTCCACGACCTCTGCGATCGTCAACATTCGTGCTTTTACTTCTGCCTTTCCACTTCATTATGATTCCTCCACATTTGCGTATGTCTATTTTCTCAGCCCTATAATCCTATTTTCTTTATTCCCTTCATTCGAAGAATATAATCCTTCTTATAAAACAAAAAGAGAATGTTCCATTGAACATGCTCAACGTAATACGTTATTTTTTTCGCACTAATAAGGTAACACTTTCAATTTGAGCAGTTTGTGG
>JBFELW010000334.1:0-3331 GCA_041551995.1 Paenisporosarcina sp. | reverse complement strand
TGCGTTGACATTACGGAGTGGAAACAAATAGAAGAAGCCCTTCGACATAGTTAACTTAACTACAGGTTAATCGCTGAAAATACGAGCGATATTATCACTGTTGTGGATAAGGATGGTGTAGTCCTTTACACTTCTCCATCTAGTGAATTTGTAAAAGGATATCCAACTGATCAATTAATTGGTACGTCAGGGTTATCATTTATATATCCAGATGATTTGCCGATGGTTGAGAAGGTTTTTAGTGAAATCAAGTTAACGAGAACTTCAAATCTTGTTCAATATCGTTTTATTCACAAAAATAACTCATTGATTAACTTAGAAGCAAAAATCACGCCTGTGTTGGGGGATAACGGTGACATTGAACATTTCATTGTTGTTATTCGAGATATAACAGAACAAAAGAAAGCCGAAAACCATCTGAGAAAATGGGAAAGATTATCCGTAGCTGGAGAATTAGCCGCAGGGGTAGCCCATGAAATTCGTAACCCTTTGACATCGATTAAAGGATTTTTCCAACTCCTTCATAAAGATGGAATTGCTGCAGAATATTACGATAGTATGCTAAAAGATTTTAATCAAGTTGAATCCATTATTAATGAATTACTTGCCTTAGCCAAACCTGAGGCATCTATCTACAAACCTACAGATTTAAAGACGATATTAGCTAAAGTGATAACTTTGCTTGAATCCGAAGCACATCTAAAAAACATTATCATTGAATCCAAAATAGCGAAAGATCCCCTTTTCATGATTTGTGATGAAAAGCAAATGAAACAAGTGTTTCTAAATATGATCATTAACGCGATTGAATCTATGACTAATGGTGGAGAGCTTAAAGTTTCAATGGAGAAAAAAGATGAAGAAACGATTAGTGTTCTTATTATTGACCAAGGATGCGGGATGAATGAAGATCGTGTAAAAAAACTAGGAGAGCCTTTCTATAGCAATAAAGAAAAGGGAACTGGCCTTGGATTAATGAGTAGTTATAAAATTATTCATGAACATAAAGGTGAAATTTTCATTGAGAGTAAACTTAATTCAGGAACCATAGTTGAAGTTAAACTACCCTTATATGTGGAATCTAAATAGTGTAAATAAAGGATGTTAAATAAAGGATGTTAAAACGATATAAAAACTAAACGGCCAACTTCATCAATTGGGAAGTTGGCTGCTTATTAAGGGTATCGAGATTAAAGGTCGCGATTGCTGAACAATAAGCAGTTAATGATTGGATGTAAAAGCTTTAAGGAATCCAGCTAATCTTCTCATATATGCAGATCCTTAAGCATCTGCAGCATAATCGTAAATTTCATTTGTTTTTATAAGAAATCATCTAAATTCTGTTTCTTTATGATTTTTTAAAAAATATGTATTATGAAATCGATTCATTTAAGTAATAAAGTGGAAAATACCTCGTACAATAAGTACGGGGTATTTTTCTTGCCCAATGGCATGTACTTCCGTCACAATAACTGTAAGAACTAGCTTGGAGGAAAAGTTGATGAAGCTTGCTGTAAACATTCTTGTTAGATTCTTCAAGGAACGATTCTTTGATGAAGCAGCCCAGACTGCTTACTATCTTCTCTTATCCGTATTCCCTTTCCTTATCTTTATCTTGTCACTAATAAGCTATTTTCCTGTAGACGATGAACAACTACTCAACTTCCTAAGACCTTATGCTCCTGGAAACTCCTTTGCGTTTATCGAAGATAATGTCACGACCATTTTTCTAACAGATAAGGGGCGCATATTATCTTTTAGTTTACTCGCTTCATTTTGGCTTTCTTCCATGGCAGTACAAGCACTGGCTCGTGCTTTAAATCAAGCAAATGGCGTTCGAAGCAGGTTACCGTATTGGAAAGGTTTGCTCCGAGATCTTGGTGTAACCTTCATATTTATGTTGATTGTCCCTCTCTTATTATTCCTACCGTTTCTTGAGGAGGGCCTCCATTGGATAGTATCTAGAGCCGGGACTGTAGAAAACTGGCAAGGTTGGATTTACATTTGGCCACAAGTGAAGTGGGGACTAGGTACACTCTTTTTATTCCTGTTCTTTTTACTGTTTTATATCATCGTACCAGAGAAGCGGCACACGTTCCGTCATGTATGGCCAGGCGCTTTATTTTCCGCAGTTGGTTGGCAAGTTGTGTCTCTTCTGTTTGCAGATTATGTATCACAAGTTAATTACGCTCGCTTATATGGACAGCTCGGAGGAATCATTGTGATGGTATTGTGGTTCTACTTAACGGCAGTCGTCATTTTGTTATCCGGTTTGTTAATTGCAGAGGTGGAGAAAATGCGGGGATCATTTCATAAAAAATATTAATAATCGAAGTTGATAAGTGATAGTGAAATGCTCCTATATAAAGAAAAGCAATCCTCTTAAACAAGGATTGCTTTTCTTTATTTGACGGTATACGTTTTATTGATGTGATCGTGAATTTCATTGTCTTTGGTTACATGTACTTCAATTTCATAAACGCCAGACTCCGTAAATGTGTACTCGACTTGATAAACGCCTGCTTCAACTTCGGGAACTTCTACCCATGTATGATGAGCCGCATCACTTCGAGAAATATCATATTGTACAAGAGCATCTTCAAGAGGGTCCCCTTCTAGTGAAACGTTTGCCTCTAACAAGATAGCTTCACCAACAGTAGTAGTGCCTTCTAGGAATTCAATAGTAGCTTTTTTATCATGATGATGATTTTCAGTCTGTGCATGGTCTCCTGTTTCTTGACCGTTTCATTCCCCACCTGTAACCGTTATTTGTTTCATTGGCATCGTGTGCATATCACGTGCTGTCACATGTGACGTGATATCATAAGTCCCGTTAGTTTCAAATGTATACGATATGGAGTAGTGTTTATCTTCATTTAATGATGCTTCAATCATTTCTTTCGTGCCTGAAGTGATGTTCATGACTTCAAACATGACTTCATTTGCATCTTCTACGAGATCCTCACCTTGTGAAACGATTGCAGTAAATATGACTTCTTCGCCCACTTCTGCTGCATTAGGGACAGTTAAATCCACTTCCAAAATCTCAGGAACATCATTGGTTGATGTTGATTTTTTTTCTTCATTTTCTCCACAAGCACTCATTATGAGGACAATTAAAATAGAACCAAGAATAGAAATTTTTTTAATCATAAAAATATGGCCTCTTTTCTTCTACATGACGTCATTGTAGCAAATTGTTTCTTTGAATGCAGTGTCTAAAGATTGAACATCGGTAAACGATTTTAAGTTAGTATGATATTAAGTCATGGAAGTTTAAATTTATTAAAAAGGAGTCTATAACATGCCGGTCATCAAATACACAACATAC
>JBFELW010000333.1:0-3349 GCA_041551995.1 Paenisporosarcina sp. | reverse complement strand
GCATGGAATACCTAATGGTCGCATCTTGCCATTATCTTTTTCGATAAGTTTACGTCTAACTTTCTTAGGGCGATAATTTTTAAGCCTACTTTGTATTTCTTCTACTAATTCGTTCTCCGAACGTTTCTCTATGTCTACAATAGTTTTGCCATCTGTTCCAGGGGTCTTTGACCCTTTATTTGACTTGATTATTCGATACGCTAATAAAATATTGTTCCTCGACGTGATGATGTCGTATAACAGATGGAATGATTCTTTATTTTTGGCTCGTTGATGCAAGTCTGTAAAGGTGCCTGTCATCCCATAATAATCCCAATATCGTAGAGCTTGCACTGTGGCATCATTCCTCTTTGAAGTGATGTTCCCACGTTCTTACCCGACCGGTGCAATGCACAGTTGAAAAATAATTATTACATATCGCTAGACTTGGGGCTGTTCCTCCACCTCCATTACACAGGTTTCACTGGTCGTACCCCTACCCTCATAAGGACAAATGCATTTCGCCATAACGCTTATAGCAACCGTTTTGGGTGACAGCCCTTGATCCAACGTTCCTTATTTTCCAAGTACCTAATAACCTAGCTATCTTTTCTAAACTTAGGTGCTTCCTGTAAGCCTGTGAGCTGGATACCGCCATTGTTCGGTATAGCGTGTTTCAGAGAAGCAATTTTTACTCCACGTCACTCACCCCATCGTTGGATGGTACATAAGTTTCCTCATGTTCTAACTTTAGACCTGTACATTCGGAAGTTCGTCTGTTCTTTTCTATAAGAAGATTCTCACCATATTTAGTTTTCAGCCATCCGTCATATCCATTGGCATACCTTTTCCGTGAGGAGTGGCTTCAGCCTTTGTTCTGCCGACTTCACCTGAGCTTCAGACCCCATAATCTGTCTATTATGACGCATGCAGGAGTATCAATGGGATAGTTTCAAAATACATGGTTTTATCATTCCTATCCTTGGTTATAAAGTTAGGATTTCCGAAGAAAGCCCTTGTTTTTTCACACATTAGTGTTTATAACAAAACTTGTCGCGCTGCTGCGTTAGTTCAAGAAGAAAAAAGAAGATTCACTCCTAATAAAGCACCTTTAGTTCAAAAACAACTTAACCTAGATAATCCCTTAAGTTGCCCTTATCCCATTCTCTTAATAGCATTTTTACAGAGAACCCAAAAGTTTGTGGTTTATTTGTTAATTGGTTTAGTACAGTTTTTGCTTTCTCTTCTTTTACAGAAAGTAAATGTGTGGCAGAACAATATTTCACATATTCATTAGGATGTTCAAGTAACTTTTCTAACTCTATAATTCCTTTTTCACCTATTGATTTTAGGTTATTAAATCTCTCAAAAGATATATCGTAAAGTCGATTTGTTTTTCTTGAATTATCAATAACCTCATAAGCAGCTATTCCATATTCAATAGCTGATTGAATACATTTTTCTACCAATACACTAATTTCCATAAACGTTCCCCCTTTACTACTTATCTATTACACAATGGAGTTATATCATTTTTAACATTCTTATTGAACTAACCTGCCGCGTTAGTTTAAGTGAACACTTTCACAATCTTTTATTTATTTTAACATAAATATCCAGTATGATATTAAATAAGGAAACCCATTTTCCATTTTCATTAACGATTAATCAACCTTATCCTTTAACAGAGCGTTATTTTTAAACGCATATAGTGGACTGAAAGAAAACAAAAGGTGAGATAGACTATGATAACTAATTGCACAATTAGAGATTTGAAAAAAGCGCTAGAATTACTCGTTCCCAATTGATTAATTCTAAACGCAGTTAAAAACTTATCAAGTTAGTCTCTTCTTGTTTAGAAAAATATGTTAAATTAAATATAACGATGAAGGGTGGGGTTACTGATGAAAAACGCAACTATACAAAATCATCACAAAATCTTAGAAGAAATGAAAGACAGGATGAATCGAGCAATTTAATTCATGATAAATGAATGCTCGATGGTATTTGTGAACAATAGGAGGAGCATTCATGTTAAACAAACAAGGATTTAATTTATGGGCAGATGGTTATGATGATACGGTACAAGTTAGTGAAGAAAGCAATTTGTATCCGTTCGCAGGATATAAGTTAGTATTGGATACCATTTTTAATGAAGTCATGCAAAACAAGGAGTCAACTGTTTTGGACATTGGCTTCGGAACAGGTGTATTAACAACTAAACTTTATGAAAATGGACATCATATAGTGGGATTAGACTTTTCTTCAAGAATGATTACGTTAGCTCAACCCAAAATGCCACAAGCACATCTTATAGAGTGGGATATAACTAACGGTTTACCTGATGTTGTTAAAGAAAGTAAGTATGATTCAATTGTCAGTACGTACACATTACATCATTTAACTGATGAACATAAGGTACAATTTATTAAGAATTTAATTCCCTTACTTTCTGAGAATGGAAAGATCTTTATTGGCGATATTTCCTTTCAAACACAGGATCAATTGGAAACCTGTAGAAACAATAGCATTGATTATTGGGATGAAGATGAGTTTTATTTTGTTAATGAAAAAGTAAACTCATTACTTCAAGGCTTCTGTAAAATCGAATTTCACCCTCTATCTCACTGTGGTGGCGTTTTTATCATTACAAAGTAAGCAAATTTAAGAATTCATCTCTAGCACTGTGCAAATTATTTGTCAGTGCTAGTTTTTGTTATAGTATGGGGTGTTTTATTGATATGAAAGGAGGGTGTAAAAATGAAATTTAAGGATCTTGTAAGGATTCCAGAATACTATAGTGCATTTGAACAAATTAATGAACCCAGAACGGACGGAGTAAGTTTGAGAATTATCGTAAATATAGCAAAGAATCCTACTGACCTGCTCATTTTTCCTCACTCCGACAGTCAAGCATCCACATTACAATTAGATTTTTCAAATTATGTAACATACTCAGTCATCTATGACGAATTTACAAGCAAGAATGAAAATGAACTATACCAGGGTGAGTCTTTTCGTGTTTATCTTAAGTCTGACTTATTAAACACTATTAAACCAAAATCGATTCTACCGGATAAAAAATTGCAGCATTTTTCATTGGCATGTATTGAGCATAAGGTAGATATCCTTTCGTATGATGAACCAATCATTTCTAAAGTTCTTAACGAGTGATTAGATAGATCTCCTCAAATAATATTACTTATAAGATAAGAAAAACGCTTTGCCTGCAAAGCGTTTTTCTTTTTGGATTTTATTAGACAAATCATTCTACATGGTACTTCTTGGAGCAGTAAAATCAATTATATTAAATCAAAACGGCGATTGTTTAATATTGGTAATGTGAGATAATGGAAAGTAGCTTAAACTC
>JBFELW010000332.1:0-3358 GCA_041551995.1 Paenisporosarcina sp. | reverse complement strand
TCAGAATATGTTAATTCAGAATTACATCCCATTAACAACAAAACAAGCAATGAAACAACCATCATTAGTCTCTTCATCTTCACCCTCCTTAAAAAACTAAATATTTACAATTATAACATTAATCTCTACTTAATTATCTCTAATTCTGTATAATAAAAGGCTCAATTAAAAAAGGCTAACCAGTAAACAATGATCAGCCCTGAGAAAGATCCCTAGGAATTTTTCTTACGTCTAGTTAGAAGTACAACAACTACTAAGAGTAAGAAGAACATTAAAGGAATGATGTAAATGAGATTATTCATTATTGAATTTAGAGATAGTAGCTGATTTTCGTTCTGTTCCAAATCAATTGAGACTTGTTCAGTTGGTTTTTCTCCTTCACCTAGTTCATCCATATCGTCGACCGCAAGTGATAAAAGAGTGGTTTTCGAACAGTAATTTGTTTTAAGTGAACCATCCGATTCATGAGCGTATACTAAGTATTTCGTGTTTAACGCAAATTGATAGCCACAACTCGCTTCGTCTCTTACTGTATAAACAATAACTTGTGATTGGGTTACCCCTTTCCACGTTTCTTCCACTTCAAATAATACAGCAATGGGATCAACTGAAGACTGCATGAGGCCATTTGTGTTCTTATCTAAAAACCCAATAACTTCTCCTGAGAATACTGCGGAGCTTCGTTCTAATTCTTCCTGTGCAGAACCCGGTTTAACACATGAACAGGCATAGCCAGTGTTAGGTGAAACATTCATAAGAAATATAAACGTTACCAAGGATACAATAGCATAAAGTGCTTTTTTCAATTTCATTCCCCTTTATTTCTTATAGACGAATGTTTTAGTTTATAAGTTACAAATTGATAAGCTGAAATGACAGTTAATGTAAATATTCATTTGCACTTACAACGTCAAATAGCCCACTTTCCTTTAAAAACTGTGTAACTAAATACACATGGGCTGAACCTATTATTAATAGAGTGCGATCATTAGAAGAACTAGTGATTTGAGCAAGATTAGAATATATAATGAGGTTCCGTTGATACCACCATCTAATCCAATCTATCCCCACATATTCAACACCCTTTCCAATACGGGCGACTTGCATGTACATTTCATGCTGCTTTTGATTAAATTGTTCTTCATTATAATTACAGATTAATTCATAAATACTTTTATCTTTTAAATCCAACTGCAGTTTAGAGCGATATTTTTCATCAATTAAATTATAGAGTTCCGGTTGTTCTATCTTTGCCCAATCAAAGACTCGGCTAATTGCTCTATTTCCCACACTCTCCATCCAGTCTATTGCATACATATGTTCATGTTTTAATTCAGCTGCCGTGCGAAAACCTAACTGATGTATTTCATCTACTTTCAATTCTAGTTGCCCATTTATGTATTGTTGGTATTCCTGATTTAGTACATGATTATCTTCTTTTACAACCTCACATGCTATTTTTGTTGGGTTATAACTCTTTAAAGCATTAACGACTTTTCTAATTTCCTCTTGTCTATTAGGTGATAGTAGATTGTCAAATTCTACACGATGTAAGTCTGGTGTATAACGCATATGAAAAGATCCAAGCACCATTACCTTTGGTTTTTCATTTAACTGATCCATCAAAGCTCCCCTTTTTCAGATAGTCTATCTCATAACATCCTGATCTTATATCCCTTTTCATTTTCAAAAGAATGAATTGAGTTGTTCATTTATAAAATATAGGTTTTCCGGATGTTGTAACATTATTTCGTTACTCCCGTCTAATTTAAAAAATGGAAAGGCGGTAATGATTTGTTTAAAAAAATGAGTGTTTTGTTTACCCTAAGCCTTTTGTTCCTTGTAGGATGTGGCGGAGGTGGTGAGGAAGGAAATTCAGGATCAAAAGATGATGGAAATCCTTCTGCTTCTGATCAAAGTGATTTTGTAGAATACGGAGTTGCAGGAAATATTGTGGAAATAACGCCTAGTGAAGATGAAGCTATATCGGGAACTATTCGAGTCGAAGGCCCTGAAGAAAATGGAGCTACGTATAAAGAGGCAGTGGTGACCATAACACCTAACACTATCATCTATTTGAGTGAAGCCACTAATTTTGAATCTCTAGAAGTCGGTATGTATGTGAATGTCTTTTTAGAAGATGATGTCAAAGAATCTCAACCTATTCAAGCAACTGCCAAACAAATTAATATTATTCCTAAGGATTCAGAGTAATATTGTTGTTGAAAGTTTCTCCTATTGGGCGAGTATCTTACTATGCCACAAACCCATACTCGCCTAAATTAGTATAGCCACCCTTTTCGTCTACATAAGGTGGTATACCTCCTGCAATTATTTACTCTCCTGGAATATAACCAATTACTTCATGTGTATCAAAGTCAACCAGTACTACTGGTGTTCCAACTACTACGTTTTCCTGATCTTCAAAAGTCACGCTAAAGACGAGCTTCCCTACATAACTTTCATCTATTAATTCATACTTTTCTTCTGCAATCGTATTCTTAATTACTGCACTTTCCCAATCTCCAGTAGCTGTATAGTCCCATCCTTTTTCTTTCAAGAATTCCCATGCTACTTCTCTTGCATCTGGCCTGAAACCTAAGAATTCCATTAGTGTGGTCAAATCATTTGTTCTAAAGACTTCCGACTTTGTATCAAATACGATATACGTAGGTTTCCCTACAATTTTCAACTCTCTCTTTAGTTGGTCACTAGGTTCTTCCTCTGAAGTAACCCGCGTTATTTTTACAGAATTGATTTGATAAGCGGCTTCGAATTCACTTGTATCCTGTTGTGCCGCTCCAAAAATTGCCAAAGAATATTTGTCTTCTTGACTTGATAACATAGGTGAGATTAAATCTTGTTTGTTTATACCACTACAACCTGCTAACCCAATGATAAAAGCATTTAAAAGTAAAAATCCAAATCGTTTTATGATGACTACCTCCCATAATAAAGGCTTGATTTTTAAAGCTTTTTTCTTTTGATATATGCAATTATCATTAATCCAAGAATTAGAGTAGTAAATGTTAGAATCACGGAGAACCAATATTTATTCCAAGAGTAGTATCGCGAACAGCAATTACCACTATATGTATAAGGTAAAGGCGGATCGATTCTTGGATAATCGAGTCTTACAAATGGGATTGGAAAACCTACTTCATGAGGAAAAGCAGATTGTAATTCGTTCTCATTTTCGATTCTTACTCCATCTGTATAACTTGAGGTAAATACTAATATAGTTGAGAAAACAAACAGCACACTATACAAAAGAATGTTTTTCTTCATGAATTAATTCCCCCGCAAATTATTCCCTACTTATAAATTCATTAATTTCTTGGACTGAAGTAATAGATAG
>JBFELW010000331.1:0-3364 GCA_041551995.1 Paenisporosarcina sp. | reverse complement strand
TCTGAAGCTTCTCGTATTCGTTACCGTTCAAATAATGACTGGTCTTGTCCAATCGTTTTCCGCGCACCTTTTGGTGGAGGAATTCACGGAGCTCTTTACCATTCACAATCTGTTGAAGCCATCTTTGCAAACCAACCAGGTTTAAAAATTGTCATTCCTTCAACACCTTACGATGCTAAAGGTTTACTAAAAGCTGCTATTCGCGATGATGATCCGGTCATGTTCTTTGAGCATAAACGTGCTTATCGTTTAATTAAAGGTGAAGTACCAGAAGATGATTACACGATTGAAATCGGTAAAGCGGATGTTAAACGTGAAGGTGAAGATATTACAGTCATCACATATGGTCTTGCTGTTCACTTTGCTCTTCAAGCTGCGGAGCGTTTAGAACAAGATGGTATTTCTGCGCATATTCTTGATTTGCGTACGATTTATCCTTTAGATAAAGAATCCATTATTGAAGCCGCTTCAAAAACAGGGAAAGTTCTTCTTGTTACTGAAGATAACATGGAAGGTAGCATTATGGGGGAAGTTGCAGCAATCATTGCTGAAAACTGCTTATTTGAATTAGATGCACCTATCAAACGTTTAGCAGGACCAGATATTCCTGCAATGCCATATGCACCAACAATGGAAAAATTCTGTATGATAAACCCTGAGAAAGTCGAAAAAGCAATGCGTGAACTTGCTGAATTTTAATTCGGAAGGAGGAGTTACACTTGGCAATCGAACAAATTAAAATGCCTCAATTAGGTGAGTCTGTCACAGAGGGAACAATCGAAAAATGGTTGGTTCAACCGGGTGATAAAGTTAATAAATATGATTCACTAGCAGAAGTAAATACCGATAAAGTAACAGCTGAAATCCCTTCTTCGTTTACAGGGGTCATAAAAGAACTAATTGCAACTGAAGGCGAGACCTTAGATGTAGGCGCAGTTGTATGTACGATTGAAACTGAAGGGGGAGCATCTACTGAAGAAGCACCTGAGGATACCCCATCTTCAAAAGAGGCAGCTTCAGAAATGCCTACAGCCAATTCTAAAAAGGATACGGCTATGACAGCAAAATCTAACGAAACGGCTACAGTTTCAGTACAACGTGATAAAAGCTCTAAATCCCGTTATTCACCTGCCGTCTTAAAAATTGCACAAGAAAACGATATTGACTTGTCTCTAGTTGAAGGTACAGGTAATGAAGGTCGTATTACTCGTAAAGACTTACTAGCGATAATTGAAAGTGGAGAGATCCCAACAGCCAAACCTGTACAAGATGCTCCTAGAACTGAAACTACTCCAGTTCAACCTACTGCAAAACCAGCGCAAGCTCCTACAAACGTACCTGTAGCAGTTGGAGATATTGAAATTCCTATAACGGGTATTCGTAAAGCCATTGCAGCTAACATGTTACGTAGTAAACATGAAGCACCACATGCTTGGACAATGATTGAAGTAGATGTGACTAATCTTGTTCACTATCGTGATTCCATCAAAGGCGAATTTAAGAAAAAAGAAGGCTTTAATGTTACGTATTTTGCGTTCTTCGTCAAAGCCGTATCTCAAGCACTAAAAGAGTTCCCAATGATGAATTCAATGTGGGCTGGAGATAAAATTATCCAGAAAAAAGACATCAATATTTCGATTGCTGTTGCAACTGAAGATGCATTATATGTTCCTGTTATTAAAAACGCAGATGAGAAAACCATTAAAGGTATTGGTCGTGAAATCAATGAATTAGCAGGTAAAGTTCGTGCTGGTAAATTGAAGTCTGACGAAATGCAAGGTGGGACTTTCACTGTAAATAACACAGGATCATTCGGTTCAGTTCAATCTATGGGAATCATTAATTACCCTCAAGCTGCCATTCTTCAAGTCGAATCCATTGTAAAACGTCCTGTTATTATGGATGGTGGTATGATCGCAGCTCGTGATATGGTGAATTTATGTTTATCCCTTGATCACCGTGTATTAGATGGTCTAGTTTGTGGACGTTTCTTAGCACGAGTTAAAGAAATACTTGAAAACATGACAAAAGAAAATACGTCTGTTTATTAAAATAATGCTTAAAAAAAGCCTGGTGGCCGAAATACTCGGCCATCGGGCTTTTAATGCTTTTATACAAAACGAAACTCAGTTAGACTAGTAATAACAACAGATTTGAGGGAGGGAAGCGAAAGCGACCGTATGTCTATAGAAAAAATGAAAAGTATCGCTTTTCCAAAACATAGCTTTGATGATTGGAAAGAAAAAGCGATTCAATCGTTAAAAGGAAAACCATATGATGAGCTCGTTTCATCTACATTCGAGGGGATCGACCTTCAACCTCTATACACGGCTGAACATTTACATAATACTGTTAATTATGCCGATACCATTTCTAGTGCGAAGCAAGATGCCACCTGGTCAATTGCTCAAGTAATATCAAAAAATACCGCTAGAGAGTTTTTAGAACAAGCGAAAATGCAACTAGAGCGCGGTAATGAAGTCATTGTTTACGTTGGTTCTTCGTCATCGTTTAGCTGGTCAGATGAAGAGCATCATGAGCTAGCTGAGTTACTTAAGAAAAATACGTTTTATTTTAAAATAAAGAATCCTAAAGATGAGATTCTAGATGTTTTTTCACTGTTTTCAGAAATAGAGCGTTCAAGCTTAAACGGGTATATGAATGGAAGTCCTTCAGACATAGCAAAAACGGTCATTTCTACTAATGAAATACATCATATTGGTGGCACAGCCATTCATGAATTGGCGTATGCATTAGTTGGATTTGCAAAGTTTGCAGATACAAACCCATCATTCTCATCTAAATTAGCTGTTCAATTTTCAGTAGATACGAATTTCTTTATGGAAATTGCTAAATTAAGAGCTTTTCGTATTCTATGGAAAGCTTTCTCTAAAGCTTTCGATGCTGATCACGTTTCCATCCCAGTATTAGCTGAAACTTCTCTTCGATCTTATTCTAAACTGGATCCAACTGTTAACTTGTTGCGAGCGGGAAATGCTACGTTTTCTGCTGTTTTAGGTGGGTCAGATATCATTACTGTTCATCCTCATGACGTCTTAACGGGTAGTTCCCCTTCTTCTGAACGAATTGCGCGGAATATTCAACTTGTCATACGGGATGAAACGATGGTAACCAAATTTATTGACCCTTCTGCGGGTTCCTACTATGTAGAATCACTAACAGCAGAACTTGTGCAACGAGCTTGGTCGTTATTTTTGACTGTACAGGATTTGAAATCAGATGAACAACTTGGTTATTTGATAAACTTAGCTAAAGAAACTCAAACTATGCGCATGCAAGCTATGGCCAAACGAAAATCATCACTTATTGGGACGAATGTTTATTCAAACCCGGTAGATGAATT
>JBFELW010000330.1:0-3375 GCA_041551995.1 Paenisporosarcina sp. | reverse complement strand
TACCCTAAATCTGTCATCAATTCTGTGAATGGTACGATGTCTGAAGAATTATATTTTCGTATTTCCATCAAAATCACCTCTCATTTTCACTTTTTTAACATGCAGTAACTTTCCTATTTCAAGGGTTTTCCAGAGACGATATGCCCATGGAGATGTTTTGAATCTTGATACTTTCCTAAGTTTGTAATGACTCTGCAAGCACCGTTTTCTTCGGTTACCATTGCTGCCACTTGTTTAACTACCCTTAGTAGTTCCAACAATAAATTATCATCACTTGCTTCCAACGTGATTAAAGAAGAGATGTGTTTTTTAGGTATCGCAACAATATGTACAGGATAAAAAGGTTTTGTATGATAATAGGCTAGTGCATTTTCCGTCTCCAACACTTTGTTCACTTGTGTTTTACCACTTAATACTTCATCACAATAAAAGTCTTCAGTCATAAATTAGATCTCCCCATCAAAATAGTATGATAGTATTTCCCATCAGATAGTAACTTGTCATTTTTTAAAGAACCTTCTACTTCAAAACCATATTTTTCATAAAGCTTTATCGCTTTCTCATTAGTTTCAAGTACACTTAAATTCATTTTCTTTATATCATTTGACTCTGCCCAATCAATTGATTCTTTTAAAAGATTTTGTCCTATGCCATATCCCCAAAATTCTTTTAAAACGCAGACGCCAAATTCTACTTTATGAGACGTTCTTTTTAAGCTGTTCCCCGCACATCTTGAAAAACCTACAACTCTTTCATTAACCTCAGCAACTAAAAATAAATTATGTGTACTTGCTGTATCCTCTTTTATAATTTGTTTAAAACCTGATTCATCTATGTACGCTTCTCCTCTTTCACGATCTAAGTTCTCCGTTTCTCCGTCTGTCTGTAGTCTCACTTCAGACAAGTTTTTTGCGTCTGTCTCATTTGCTGACCTTATACGATAATGCAAATTCTTAACATTAAACTCTTGTTGAATCACTCTCATGACATCGTGCTCCCTACCTATAATAGTTTTTCTATACGAATATTGACCGCTTAAATTGATTGTTTTCTAGTGATGCCTAGATTAGAAAGTGTATGGATGGACTGGGTAACTGATTTGTTTACAAAATCATGTATTTCACTATTATCATTATTAAATAACGCCAATGGTTCATCTTTTATACCTTCATTATTTGAAAAATCATTAGATAGTAAATCAATCAAGGCGGGCAAGAAATCGGAATTATAATTGCAAATGCTTATAGTAGGAACAACATGATGATGAAGCTTCAGTGAATAGTGATCTATAATTCTGCCGTTTAGTTTGCCAAAGTCACTATACGCAATATTTAACTTTTCAGCCCACTGTTCAGCAGAAACGTATTCCACTACATTAAAATAAACATTCAACCACTCAACATCAGATACTAAGTGACACAAATAACCAAGATAAAAGGGTTCATGAATGACATCCTTATATGTCTCATAAAATCTCATGACATTTATACGGCTCTTCCCACTCGCATCAAGATCTTTAAAATGTGTGACACCTTTTGCCACACCCATTAGTCCATGTATATCAGGTGCTATACCCCCGAGCATAAACTCACTTCTTTGTTCGATTTCTAGCCTATCCGCAATAAGTGATGAAATACAGTAGTGCATAATTCTTGAACCCATCGAAACACTACCTTTCTCATGAACCACTTCATATTATTATCATACTTTACCATTTAATGGATTCAGAGGATATGGTTTGTTTAAACTTCATAAGAACTACAAGCAGCGGCCGAAATTGAATCTTCGGCCGCATTTTTCTTATTTAGAGAATTTATTCTTTATTAACCTAAAGAAGATCTTTGGATATATAGATTAAAAGTAGTTTGGTTGTACAAGTGACGACACTTTTAGTTCAAAACTACAAACTCCTTTTTAAATATCAGTATTAGTATTATCCAATCACAAATCAGAAAGCTTTTCTCCTGTTAATATTTCATATAAAACAGTAGAATTCTCCTCATTTAGTTGAACATACTCATTGTCACCTTTTACAACCTCCACTTTATCTTTGTTTGGACTTATCCAAATTTCATATAACACTGCTTTAGCATCTATTTTAGGACTTTTGTATTGAAACGAGAACTTGTAATCAGCAGGACGTGCCATATCCACTATGGCATTTTTCCAATCAGCGCTATCTAATATACCTTTCACCTCTTGAACTTGCTTATTATCAGTAATTTTCTTGAAGTCTTCATACTTATTCACATCAACAATACGCTTATTCACGTTTATATATTGTTCGTAGTTATCTATTTCATTAGAACATCCTGTAATAACAAATAAAATCATTGCCAATGAAAGAAATAAAATCTTTGAAAATTTCATAATGAACACCTCTTTCATTTAATAAGTCGAACATCGTTGTCGGGATTAGCCTTAATTAATCCTAAATAACGAATTTGTTCACCCTTAACAACTGCAATATAGATATTTCCATTTCCAATGGATTCGTATATTTCAGTTCCAACGTTTAGTTTGGTAGCAACACCATCCGTAAATTCTTCTGCATCATTAGTTTGTTTCTTAATTACAGCCACTTCTTTACCTAAAGTTAGTTCCTCTTCATTTACCCAGGCAACATCCACGGCATTTTTATATACGATGCCATTTAACAGGAAAATATCTGCATCCGTATTCTCTAATAATATATCTGCAACAGTAGGGTTTCCTTTAGTGGTATTTTCTTTGTGTTCTTTAATTGTCTGCTCATTACAAGCAATCAATAAAAAAGAAATAAAGAATACAGCTAAATATAAATAAACATTTTTCATTTAATTCCTCCAATGTACTTTAGGCGAAAATGAACTAAAAAAGTTTCATCTAATTGAAAAACTTATCTGCTGGCTAGTTGCATAAGGTTCACTTAATTCCATCAATTGTACTTAATTTTCAATTTACAAAAATGGCTAAATCCTCTGGATCTATACCCCCTACAATTATTTAAATCAAAATTATAATTCTTATATAATTTGACTAAAACTCTTACCTAGTCAAAACATAGTATATAACGTAGAACCAACTAAAGAACCCGTGAATTATCGCCCAAAGAACTGATTTATGAATACTCCAAGATATTGTAATGGCTAAAGCAGAACCAAAAGTAATTGCACTTTTAGAACCAAATGGAACATTAAATCCTTTTTCTGTCCTTTCTTTCATACCCTCAACCCCCATTTTCTCTGAATCTATATTTCCTCTACTATATGTTAATATTTTTTCTTTATTGAAAAGAATATTCCCTTAATACGATTAATATTCTGTAATTTCAATTCAACTAACCTCTTGCGTTAGTTCAATAAGAAAAGTCATTTCTCCTTCTTGAAGTAAAGC
>JBFELW010000329.1:0-3390 GCA_041551995.1 Paenisporosarcina sp. | reverse complement strand
TGACTCTGGGAAAACAGTTGTTCTTGATTACGGACAATTCGAAGCTACATTCGAAACTACACAGCTAGAGAAAATAGCTGGAGAAGTAGATGGTCCGAGTACATTTATCTACGATCAAACAGCAGAAGTCGTGTATACAAACCAAGGCAAACAAAAAGGTTCAGTTCTAGTTGATTCATTTTCATTTTTAATTGAAAACGAAGTGGGTGATCAAGTAGATGTGAAATGGAATAAACCATTAACCTTTGTATGGGATTTCGGTGAACCGATTCATCATCGTCATATGAAAACTTATGTACTTGATGAAAAAGGGAAATGGAAGAACGCATCTGTTACTTCGAAAGGTTCAAAATGGACGTTCAAAGTAAAACATACAGATGCCATGACGATTGTAAAAATCAAATAGGCGTAACGTGCACGAAATAATATAAGCCCTTCTCCGATTTAAGTGTCGGGGAAGGGCTTTATTCTGGCTGATGCATATCACACGCTCCTAAATTGATGTGAAAAGATAAATCAAAAGGACAGACACGCTGGAACCAATAACACCAAAAAGTAGGTCCCCTTTATTGATTTTAAACAACTTGTCAAAATTCATTAAAAGCACATCCTTTCTAAACGGTCTTTCGAGTAAAACTTACGAGCAATCCATTTGTCCGGGGGTATATGTTTTATAGTTTCATTCAGACTGTCCAAGTTGCAGTGGAAATAAACAAATTTTTTCACGATACAGGAGATAATAGTATTGTGCATATAGGCAAAAATTGATTTTGAGCATATAAATGGAGTCAAAATTAGAGTTTGCGTGAGGTATAGCTCGAAAATGCTATTTTGAGGTAAAATATTCCATTATTAAAATTTTCATTTATAATAAAGAAGAGCTATACGAAACCGTTGGGAAGCGAGTTTCTATAGAGACAGTAAATTCCGTACATAACGTCTTGCGAAATTATTAACGATCTCGTTCCTATGTATCCTCTTTGGCAAGACATTGGCCAATATGCATGGGAAAGTACCGTCTGCCTAATCTTTTGGGGGTTAGGTCTCAATTCCCCATTGAAGTAAAGGAGGAAAAACATCATTTCTCCTATTAAACTACTATCTTGAAACATGAACTATGAGTATTATTCATCACTTTTCATAACAACCTCACCTTTCTACGTTACAAAAGATGTCGATTTTTGGTAAAGTAAAGATAGCTTACGAGAAAATTGTTGGCGTTAAGAAGGGATTCGATGAAATGATTTTTGATTTTCGATTTTGGCGATATTTTACTAGACAGCAAGAGTTAATTGATAATCTTGCGAATTCACATATGAGAGACTTTAAGAAACGCGTTTGGATGGTTGGAATCCTTGGTCTTCTATTATTCGCAATACGTGAATTTTGGGGAATGAACACAGAACAACTTTCGGGTTTATTTGCAATGGATGGTAGTCAATCTTTTACACTAGCACGCATAATGTCGCTGTTGGGTATCCTTTTATGGGCTTTACTATATATGGCATTTCACTTTTTTGTCATTACATTTTTATTACATAAATTAACTCAAGTCGAATTATCAAAACTTGCTGTATTGCAATTATATGTTGTAGCGATTCTTTTAGTAGAAAAAGCTCTTCTTTTCCTACTTTTCGGAGCTTTAGGTATCACAACACCTGTGTCTGTATTTTCCTTTGGACCACTAGCAGCAACATTTTTGGAACATCCATTCCTTATCTTTTTCTTTAATCAGCTATCTATTTTCACAGCCTTAATTATTGCACTACAAGTAAGGTTTATTCAGTCATTTTCGGACCATAATCCCTTACGCATCTTCTTACTGGTCATTTTATTAAACGTAGTGATGGCGCTTATAACTGCGACTGTTGGATTTATACCATTAGAAGAGTGGTATGTACGATTTGTTGAAGGAGGTGCTTTCGTTGAATAAATGGATAACGATTGGTCTTTCTATCATCATCTCAACCTTTCTAGGTGCAAATGCCATTCTTCTATTTAGTGATAAAAGTATTATCCCTAAAACAGTGTATGTGAATGAGTATGAACGAGTAGCAAAAGGTTCATATGAAGAACAGTTGCCTAAAGAAGCAATTGTTGCCCCTTCTGAAATTTTCACCGTATATGTAAGAGACGAAGCAACGGTTGATAGTTGGCTTGTAAAAGAAGGTGATGCTGTCCAAGCTGGAACGGAGCTTGCCAAACTCAATACAACAACGGCTGATGAACAACGGGCCATTTGGGAAGCGGAAAAAGAAGCGGTTGCACGTCAAATCACTGATATAAATGACACCATTCGATCCCTTGAAAGTGATCGATTAAGTGCGCAAAATAACAACAATTCAAATGCGACTCAAAATGATACGGTTACAGACACTGACCAAACGGTCGAAGTCGATATCAATGTTGACGTAAACATGAGTGTTCAACAAGACGGGGCTTTTGCACATGCCATTTCACAAGCAGAGCAAGAGCTTGCAGAAGCCAATAAACAACTACAAATAGTAGAAGCACAGCTTGCTCAACAAGGAGCTGTAGCTATTATGAGCCCTTCTGAAGGCATTGTATCTGCTATAAGAGACACCAATGGCCGTTTAGCAATTGATATATACAGTGCTGAGAAAATAATGGTTACTTACGCCACTGGTGAACAATGGCAAGACGTCCAAGCAAATGATCGTGTGCGTATACAAGCAGATGGACTTGAAGCCTTTGTTGAAGGTGTGGTTCTATCCGTCGCGCAAGTTCCAGCAACAGAAAACAAATGGGTAGATGCCTATAAAGCGTTAGACCCAAAAGAACATGCGAACCCATTAGCTTATTATGAAGTTCGTGTGCAACCTAATGAGCCAATTCAAATGTTGCCATTTGGTAACAATACCAATGCTCTTATAGTGGTGAATGAAGCACAGGATGCCGTAGCGGTCAGGTCAACTTGGTTAGTCAATCGCTTTGAAGAAAAAGCGGAAGCACATGCCTTAACATCAACAGGTTATGCTACAAAACAACCAGTTACGATCCAGTTTGACATACCAACCGTATCCATTCTCAGCGATGGACTAGATTCAGGCTCGGTAATGATATACGAACCTAAAATGAACGACTACCGCTATGCACCAGCCGTATTTTTCCCAATGCCGATGGATACTCCATCTTTGGATACAATAAAGAATGCAGGCTGGAAATTCTACTTGAAGCATTTAATCTTTTAAACCAATTATTGACCCCCTATTCCAATTCGGAAAAGGGGGTCTTTTGATTTTCGTTAAAATCAGACGCTTTCCACGGATGGTCCGTGAACCTCTTTTTCTCTAGCTCCAGGACCACTGAAAAAGTAAATTTATTATTTCTTAGCCGATGGTTTATATGGAATAGGATAGATGATTTTCG
>JBFELW010000328.1:0-3399 GCA_041551995.1 Paenisporosarcina sp. | reverse complement strand
TGGAAAGTAAAAAAAGTGAATTTCACCTGTACCAATATACATCGATAACAGAGGCAGATATTTGGAATTATTGCATTAAGAAAAAATGGAAAAACCGGGATGTAACAGAAATGCGATTGTATGAAGTGATTAATGACATTTTACAAACAACACCTGCTAAATATATGACACATACACAAATAGAAGAATCCCGAACTTCGAACTGGTTTTCTCAATTAAATCAAGAAGAACTTCAAGTTCTTCTGCAGAATAATATTAATGAGGGAAAAAGTATTACCTTAGATTCAGATACGTAAAAGTCTATTTGACACCATGCGTAACCTGTCTCATAATAATCATGTTGCGCTTTTTTTCGGAAGTGGTAATAATCGTTTACCATTTGACAAGTTAAGGAGGAAGTTTACATATGAAAACAAGAGGCCGGATAATCGCATTTTTATTACTTATCGTAGTATTTGCGGCTTCCATCACTAGTACAGGACAATCAGTTGTGAACAATATTAAACTAGGCTTAGATTTACAAGGTGGATTTGAAGTCCTTTACGAAGTCCAGCCTTTGAAAGATGATGGTTCAAAAATAACAGAAGAAATCTTAGCTGATACTTCGACTGCTCTTTTAAATCGTATTGACGTGTTAGGTGTAAGTGAGCCAAACATTCAAATTGAAGGTGAAGATCGAATCCGTGTTCAACTAGCTGGCGTTCCAGATCAAGAGTCCGCTCGTGAACTATTATCGACACAGGCAAATTTAAGCTTTCGAGATGTTAATGATAATTTAATGTTAGATGGATCTGATTTAAAACAAGGTGGAGCAAATGCAACATTTAAAGATGATGGTTCTCCAATTGTTACACTTGAATTAAAAGATCCTTCTAAATTTGCAGGAGTGACAGAAAAAATTAGTCAAATGCCTCCCCCAACAAACTTATTAGTTATTTGGTTGGATTTTGAAGAGGGCGTAGATTCATTTGAAGCAGAGGCAGCTAAAGAAGAGCCGAAATTTGTTTCAAGTCCTTCAGTAAAAAATCGTATTAATTCAACAGGAGTTGAGATTTCAGGTGCCTTTACTGTTGAAGAAACAAAAAACTTAGCAGGTATTTTAAATGCTGGTGCTTTGCCAGTTAAATTAGTGGAAACGTACTCAACATCTGTTGGGGCACAATTTGGTGAACAAGCATTAGATAAAACAGTATTTGCAGGTATAGTCGGTATTTCACTAGTATTATTATTTATGGTTTTTTACTATCGTTTACCTGGTTTCGTTGCGATGGTTACACTATCTGTGTATATCTATTTAATTTTATTAGTGTTCGGTTTGATTAATGGTGTATTAACATTACCAGGAATCGCAGCAATCGTACTCGGAGTCGGTATGGCTGTAGACGCTAATATCATCACCTATGAGCGAATTAAAGAAGAACTTCGTGTCGGCAAGTCGATTAAAGAGGCATTTAAAACAGGCGCAAGTAATTCATTCTCTGCTATCGTTGATGCCAATATTACATCATTAATTGCAGCATCTGTACTTTTCTATTTTGGGACTAGTTCAGTAAAAGGCTTTGCGCTATTACTAATTATCAGTATCCTTGCAAGCTTTATTACAGCAGTATGGGGATCACGTTTACTTCTAGGATTACTTGTCTATAGTGGTTTATTTGACGGGAAGCCATGGTTATTGGGAGTGAAAAAATCAACAATTCATCCTGCTGAAGAAGAATTTGATACATTGGACTTACCAACTAAGTTTGATCGATTTGACTTTGTACACAGTCGTAAAAAATTCTTTGCAGCTTCCATTGTTTTTATTGTTTTAGGAATGATTATACTTGGAGTTTTCCGCTTGAATTTAGGGATTGATTTCTCAAGTGGAACTCGTGTGGAAATCTTATCTGAAGATTCTTTAACAAAAGAAGAGTTAAGTACTTACTTAGAGTCAATTGACTTATCTTCTGAAGATATTGTTATTTCCGGTGAGAATAAAGAAATTGGCGTTGTTCGTTATATAGATGACTTCTCTAAGGATGAAGTTATTGCTTTAAAATCAACAATTAGTCAAGAATTTGGGGCGGATCCAAGTGTTAGCACCGTATCTCCGGCTGTGGGGAAAGAGCTAGCTAAGAATGCCGTATATGCATTGCTACTTGCTGCTATTGGGATTATTCTCTATACGGCATTCCGTTTCGAATGGAGAATGGGTGTTGCAGCGATTGTATCTTTACTTCATGATGCATTCTTTATGATTGCCCTCTTTAGTATCTTCAGACTAGAAGTCGATATCACATTTATCGCAGCGGTTCTAACGATTGTTGGTTACTCGATTAACGACACCATTGTAACGTTTGACCGTATACGTGAAAATATGAGACGTTCTAAGAAGATTGAAACAGAAGATGATTTAGCGATTATTGTGAACAAATCGTTACGTCAAACACTTGGACGATCAGTTAATACCGTCTTAACCGTTGTAATTGTCGTTGTTGCAATGATTATTTTCGGTGCTGAGTCTATTCAAAACTTCTCAATCGCTTTACTTATCGGCTTAATCGCTGGAACATACTCGTCAATCTTCATTGCTGCACAGCTTTGGTTTGTTCTGAAGAAACGTGAATTAAACAAACGTGGAACAATTGATGTAGAAGCAGATGAGAAAAAATGGGGATCGGATGAGCCGGTCGTGTAAACGTTTATAAATAGTGAGGAACAGGGTATAGGTCATTATACTCTGTTCCTTTTTGTGGTTGGATGTGTTGGAAAATGATAGGATATTAAAAAAGGGGTTGAAGAGAATGAAATTTCAATGGTCGTTATTAATTGGACTACTTTTTGCAGTCATTGTCGCTATATTTGCTGTAGTAAATGTTGAGTCGGTTCCTGTTAATTATGTGTTTGGTAGTGCAGAGTGGCCACTTATTTTGGTCATACTAGGCTCAGCCTTATTAGGTGCACTAGTAAGTGGGTCTGTAGCTATTTTCCGTTCATTCGTTTTACAGCGTCGTGTAAAACAACTTGAAAAAGATGTGACTATGAAAGAGTCTCTAATTGCTACGCAGCAAAATGAGATAAGTGCCATTCAAAAAAATGAACCTGTACGATACCAAGATGCAGAGCCTATGGAAGATCGAAATACTACAATTTAAAGGGTACAATAAAAGTTTTTTGAGTTATAAACTCAGAGAACTTTTTTTATTTATTTTTAAACTCAATTTTTATTATTTCTCACAGATATTCGGTATAATACTAGAAGTGAGGAAGTGGGAGAATGTTAGAGTCTAAGAAAAGATGGCGAATTAAACGTCCAGATTTAACAATCGTAGAATTGCTTCAATCTGAATTACAGTTACCAATAGTATCTGCGAGATTACTAGCGTCTCGTGGCTTTTCAAATATAGATGAAACACG
>JBFELW010000327.1:0-3400 GCA_041551995.1 Paenisporosarcina sp. | reverse complement strand
TTGGGTCTCTTCATTGCAAATGACGTACAGAATTGCATCAGGAGGTATGACCTCATCTAACCGGCGATTAATATCCATTTGCTGACGGTCAGCTATTAGCGTTGCACCTTCTGTTAATAACTCTTGGAAAGCATCTCCATACGTTTTCCAATTCGATTTCTTCTTTACTTCAAATAAATCTTCGCCAATCGTTCGACTAATTAATTGTGAAACAATCGTGCTGACATTTTGATGCATCGCTGATCGCACGGCAAGTAATGAAGTTGTTTCTTGGGAAAGAATAAACTCATCAACCCTTACATGTGCAAAATTAGGGATTTGTTTCTTTGTCATTATTTCAACTGTGGTATGCACATGGGTTGCCATTCTTTCAACGGTAATAGCAATTGTTAATGTTTTAGCATCACGCAGGGAAGGGATTTGTATGGCATCATCTGCAAAAATAATAACAGATTTGGCTTGCTTTATATTCGCTTGAATAAAGGTCTCTTCTTCAGAAGGATCCCCTTGTACGTAGTGCACACGCTCATTAGCGACATCTACTGGTGAGGAAGGGAGTGTATCAATAATGACTACTTCGCTATATGAATCTGAAGATAATATCTCTTCAATAGCAGTTTCAGTTTTCTTTCCCCAACCAACAATGATAATATGGTTTTTATTTGTATATGCCAATTTGCCTTCCTCCTTGCGTTTTCTGAATAAAGTAAACGTATCTACAATTTTTCCAATCACAACACCTAGTAACCCAATTCCTAATAAATACATAAGAACTGTAAAAAGTCTTCCTGCTGTAGTGACAGGTGAATAGTCACCGTATCCAACTGTAGAAAACGTCGTCATGACAAAGTAAAATGATGTTAGTAAACTTTCAAACGTTTCAGGTTCAAGCAAGTATATGACTACTGTACAAAAACCAATAAAAAACAAGGAGGCCACTAATAAAGATAAATTTTTTAAACGGATAAGACCTAGCCCGACTTTCAAGAAAAATTGCATGTACCTATCTCCAATCGCCACAATATTTCGATAAGTTCTAGTTTACACGTTTTTGCTTCCCTGTGCTAGATAGCGCATAGCTCGGCTTGATTAATTTTCATAAAAATAAAGTAAAGCAGGAATCAAAAGTAAGGTTGAAGAAATATAGTAGTCAGTAACAGGGGGAATGAGAGTATGACGAGCATATTAGTAGATGCAGACGGTTGTCCTGTAGTGGATTTAACAATTCAAATCGCACAACAATTTAAACTATCTGTGTATTTGTTCTGTGACACTTCACATAACATGCAACGTGATGGAGCTGAGACAATTATGGTCTCAAAAGGTGCAGACGCAGTGGATTTCGTCCTCGTTAATCGTGTAAGTAAAGGTGATATAGTGATAACACAAGACTATGGTCTCGCTGCAATGGTTCTTGCGAAACAAGGATTGGTAATTGATCAGAATGGTAGAGCGTATACAAATGAAAACATCGACCAACTTTTATATAGCCGCCATATAGCTCAAAAAGTCAGACAAGCAGGAGGACGAATGAAAGGACCCAAAAAACGTCAAAAGGAAAATAATGAAAGTTTTGAACAAGGATTTAAAAAGTTGATTCAACAAAAGTTTACGCCATAACTTTTCATTCCAAAAAAATAACAAAAAATAATAGAAGGCTGTTTGAAAGTGTATGAAATCACTTCCAAACAGCCTTCTAAGTTGTGTGTGAATCAATACCTACAAATCTCTCTGTAAACTTATATGGATGTGGGGATAACTGTAAAATAATAATACGTATTGTTATGAATCTAATTATAGTGTACGATATACACTATAAATGTAGCGAGGTGATTGAGTGAGTGAATTGGTAAATTCATTAACAATCGAATTAAGAAGAGGCACATTAACTCTAGCTGTGTTAAGTCAGCTCAACAAACCACAATACGGTTATTCTTTAGTGCAAAGCTTAGAGGAATACGGAATTGTTATTGATCAAAGCACACTATATCCGCTACTTCGTCGCTTGGAAAAACAAGAGCTATTGTCGAGTATTTGGGATACATCGGAAAGTAGACCCAGAAAGTATTATGTATTAAGTGATTATGGCAAGGAAGTATTTGAGGCATTAAAAAAGGAATGGGAAAAAACTTCTCGTGAACTACATGTACTTTTGAGAGGAGCTGAAAACGATGGAACGGTATGATTTGTATATTCATGAAGTAACAAGGCGTCTACCAGAAAAAATGAGAATGGATATTGAAATGGAATTACGATCAACTATATTGGACATGATACCGGAGGACTATTCGGAGTCTGATGTAGATATTGCATTAACACAGCTAGGTGATCCTTCAAAATTAGCTAATAAGTACCTAGAACGACCAAGCTTCCTAATCGGTCCAAGGCTGTTTGACTCATATTTAACCATTTTAAAAATGGCCGCTTCAATTGGTTTACTTGTTATTCTGGTTGTACAAGTGGTTGAATATTTTACTCAGTATTCAGGCGAGGTCACGTTTTTAGAATTAATACTTACCATTACAGGGAATTTTGTTGGAAATATTATTGAGATGCTTGTGTATGTCTTTTTCTGGGGTTACCATCTTCTTTGCAATAAGTGAACGAGTAGTTGATGACAAGACAATTAGTTCGATGAAATCAAAGCCATGGACAACAAATGATTTAAATCAAGTAATCCTCGTTAAACGAGAGAAACGGATTTCAAGAGTCGAAACCTTCTTTGCTCTTCTTGGAACTGCCATCTTGGGAACACTTTATTATAAAGCGTCAGACATTCTCGGGATATACGAAAAATCTGAACATAATGATAAGCTACAATTTGTTGAACCATTGTTTAATCAAGATGTACTTCTTTCTTATTGGCCGTTCGTTGTCGCACTCATTGTATTTGAAATTAGTTTCATTCTTTACAAATGGCTGGTCGGTTACTGGACGAATAAAATGGCTATTTTAAACACAATCATTCATATCGTCTTTATTATGTTTACAGTCCTATTTATCAATCAAGCAAATATCTTTAATGTAGAATTTATTAACTATATAGGTGACATATTCAATGTTGAGAATGGCAATATTCAAGGTATGTGGAATAAGTGGGTTTGGGGAATGGTGATAGTTGTCATCATTTTTTCAGTTCTTGATTCGTTCGAAGGGTTTCGTAAATCGAAAAAATAAGTAAGCATAGAACATACAAGGTTTACTCATAATAAGCTTGATTTCTTCTTTTCATTCTGAATAAAAGAGGTGAAGGTCATGAGCAAGAAATTTCCGTTAGATGATAAGTCTGAGGAGTTGCATCATAACTGGACAAAGCCCAAAAGGTTCAATACACAAGTTAATGGGCATACAGAAGTATCGAAATCGACTAAGATTTTAAGAACCAGTGCTAAAATGCACA
>JBFELW010000326.1:0-3405 GCA_041551995.1 Paenisporosarcina sp. | reverse complement strand
TTATTGTAATTGGTTTAGCGCTTTCGCCTGTGGCCATTGATATGGCTATGAACTTTGAAAAAGAATACAGCATGCTCCATTTTTCAGCAGCTCTTGTCACATTGGCAGCAGCAATTATTGCTACTTTATTCTTTAAAGGAATCATTAGTTTAATGCCAGTTCTTATCGGTATTATTGTTGGTTATATCTATTCTTTACTTATCGGGATTGTTAAATTTCAAGCAGTAGTTGATGCACAAATGTTTAAGTTACCAGATTTCTTACTACCAGGTGTTCATTACGAATTTATTATCACACCAACCTTGATTGTGTTAATGGTACCTATCGCTATTGTGACAATCTCTGAACATATCGGTCACCAATTAGTACTTGGAAAAGTCGTCAACCGCAATTACATCAAAGAACCAGGATTGCATCGTTCTTTATTAGGAGATGGGCTTGGAACATTCATTAGTGGACTAATAGGTGGACCACCAAAAACGACGTACGGTGAAAATATCGGCGTTCTTGCAATTACAAGAGTTTATAGCGTATATGTGATTGCTGGAGCAGCAGTTTTAGCTATCATATTCTCATTCTTTGGTAAAGTGATGGCCTTAATCGAGACGATTCCAACTGCAGTTCTAGGTGGAATATCTATCTTGCTTTTTGGTATAATCGCTTCTTCAGGACTTCGTATGTTAGTTGATAACAAGATTGACTTTGGTGATAAACGTAACTTAGTTATTTCTTCCATTATATTAGTAATTGGGATTGGTGGAGCGAAACTCCATTTTACAGACACGTTTGAAATAGAAGGTATGGCATTAGCAGCTATCGTAGGGGTTTTATTAAACCTACTTCTACCAGGAAAACCACAAGCACCAATTGATATTGAAGAGAACACGATAACTAAATAAATCCTTTTAAAACTTAGTCCAGAGAGGCGAGAAAAGGGAGATTCAGAAGAGTTCCAGTAGTGGTTCTGTTCTTGTCATACCCTTAGCCTCTCAACAATCTGTTGAGAGGCATTCTTTTTTTAAATAAATAGAAGGAGGCATTGAGATGAAGAACCTATTGTCAATGAAAGACCTAAACGTATCGGAGATAGAAGAGATCTTAAATCTAGCCAAACAGTATGAAGACGGCGAGAGAGTTAAACATTTTCAATCAAGTACTGTTGCCAATTTATTTTTCGAACCTAGCACACGAACAAAAATTAGTTTTGAAATGGCTCAACGGAAATTAGGTTTAACTGTATTACCGTTTGATGCAGGTACCTCTAGTACATTAAAAGGTGAAACACTTTACGATACTGTGAAAACACTAGAAGCCATTGGCGTAGATGCAGTGGTTATACGACATGAGCAGGACGGTTATTATGAGGAATTAATGTCAAGAATAAATATCGGTATTATAAATGGTGGGGATGGTTCAGGACAACATCCAACTCAGTCTTTGTTAGACTTGTACACGATAAAAGAAGAGTTTGGTAGGTTTGAAGGGTTACATGTCACAATTGCTGGGGATATATCTCACAGTCGTGTAGCTCGATCGAATGCCGAAGCTTTAACAAAACTTGGTGCTAAGGTTTCCTTTCTTTGTCCACCCGAGTGGCAAGGGGAGTTCCCCTCCATATCTAATTGGGATGAAGTCTTAACTGAAACAGATGTTGTTATGTTATTAAGAGTACAGCATGAACGACATGATACTGAAAGTGTATTTACAAAAGAAAATTATCATCAACAATATGGTCTTACAATGGAACGCTATAATCAATTAAAACCGAATGCCATCATTATGCATCCAGCTCCATTTAATCGAGATATGGAAATCGCTAGTGAGTTGGTTGAAAGTGAGAAGTCACGTATTTTTCAACAAATGAAAAACGGTGTTTACATTAGAATGGCAGTACTTGAATCTGTATTAAAGGAGAGATTATGATGAGGAAATTGATACAAAACGTCCAACTGCTTAATGACCAAATGGTATTAGAAGAAGGTGCTGTTCTTATAGAGGACGGACGAATCATTGAATTTAATCCAGAAAATGCAGAAGATAGTTCTGAGAAAATAGATGGGAAAGGGCATTTCCTTTCTGCAGGATTTATTGATGTACATGTTCATTTACGTGAACCAGGTGGAGAACAAAAAGAGACAATCCAAACAGGAACTCAAGCTGCTGCAAAAGGTGGTTATACGACTATTTGTGCCATGCCAAATACTCGACCTGTTCCAGATACGATTGAAAACTTGACACATGTTAATAAACTAATAAAAGACAACGCAAAGGTACGCGTATTACCTTATGCATCTATTACCATACGAGAAGCAGGAAAAGAAAGAACGAACTTAGCGGAACTTCAACAAAACGGTGCATTTGCTTTTACAGATGACGGTGTGGGAGTCCAACAAGCGGGAATGATGTTTGAGGCAATGAAAGACGCTGCACAGTTGAATATGCCAATCGTAGCGCATTGTGAAGATAATACTCTCATCTACGCGGGTGTTATGCATGAAGGGAAGAGAAATCAAGAACTTGGCCTAAAAGGAATTCCAGCCATAGCGGAATCGGTTCATATAGCACGAGATGTACTACTTGCAGAAGCAGCTGGTGCACACTATCACGTTTGCCATGTAAGTACGAAAGAATCTGTACGCGTCATCCGTGATGCTAAAAAAGCAGGTATCCATGTAACTGCAGAGGTAAGTCCTCATCATTTACTACTTTGTGAAGACGATATACCTTCAAATGATGCTAACTGGAAAATGAATCCACCACTTCGTGCAAAGGAAGATTTACAAGCATTAATCAAAGGATTAGAAGATGGAACATTAGATTTCATTGCAACAGATCATGCACCACATACTGCTGAAGAAAAAGGAAACGGAATGGAGCAAGCACCATTCGGTATCGTAGGTTTAGAAACAGCCTTTCCACTTCTGTATACACATTTTGTGAAAACAGGTAAGTGGAGTCTAAAACAGTTAATCGAATGGTTGACAGAAAAGCCCGCTGATGTTTTCGGGTTACCATACGGGAGACTCCATATAGGGGAGTCAGCAGACTTGGTATTTATTGATTTAAATAAAGAGCAAGCCATTGACTCAACTACATTTGTTTCAAAAGGAAAGAATACCCCATTTGAAGGACTTGTATGTACAGGATGGCCTGTTATGACGATGTTCGAAGGCAATGTAATTTGGAAGGAGGAAAAGTAATGTTGAAACGATACCTCATACTTGAAACAGGAACTGTTTTTGAAGGAACTGCATTTGGAAGTCCCCTCGCCTCAGAAGGTGAAATTGTATTTACAACTGGAATGACGGGGTACCAAGAAACATTATCTGACCCTTCTTATTGTGGACAAATTGTAACTATGACTTACCCATTAATCGGGAATTATGGCATCAACCGGGATGACTT
>JBFELW010000325.1:0-3409 GCA_041551995.1 Paenisporosarcina sp. | reverse complement strand
TCGAATGGACATGTCATTATGTACGCTGACCGTATGACAGACTCTATGACCAAAGCAATTGGTGAGACGGATAGAAGGCGTACAATTCAACAGGCTTATAATGAAAAACATGGTATTACCCCAACAACCATTCAAAAGAAAATTCGCGATGTTATTCGGGCATCCCATGATGCCGAAGAAACACTCACATATATGGAAAAAGTAACAAAAGGAAAAAAATTAACGAAAGACGAAAAAGCAATTCTTTTGTTAACCCTAGAAAAAGAAATGAAAGATGCAGCTAAAGCACTCGACTTCGAACGAGCTGCACAGCTTCGTGATACTATTTTGGAGTTAAAAGTGGAAGGATGAACTGATTTTGAGAAACCAAGAAATACGCATACAAGGTGCTCGAGCACATAATTTAAAGAATGTATCTCTAACGATTCCACGAGATAAGCTTGTCGTTATGACAGGGCTATCTGGTTCAGGAAAATCATCGCTCGCATTTGATACTATTTATGCGGAAGGGCAAAGACGTTATGTGGAGTCTTTGTCTGCTTATGCGCGTCAATTCTTAGGACAAATGGAAAAACCAGACGTGGACTTAATTGAGGGGTTATCACCAGCGATATCCATTGATCAAAAAACAACGAGTCGAAACCCTCGTTCGACTGTCGGAACAGTGACAGAGATCTACGATTATCTACGACTGTTATATGCACGTGTTGGAAAACCGATTTGTCCGAAACACGGAATCGAAATCAGCTCTCAAACCATTGAACAAATGGTAGATCGATTAATGGAATACCCTGAAAAAACACACATGCAGATTTTGGCACCTATTGTTTCAGGACGAAAAGGTACACATGCAAAAATGCTAGAAGATGTTAAGAAACAGGGGTATGTTCGTGTCCGTGTAAATGGGGACATAATGGATTTAGATGATGATATTAATCTAGACAAAAACAAAAAACATGATATCGAAATTGTGATTGACCGTATTGTAATCAAGGAAGACATTGCTCCCAGAGTGGCAGACTCACTAGAGTCAGCGTTACGTCTTGCAGATGGTCGTGTCCTTATAGATGTGATGGAGAATGAAGAAATATTATTTAGTGAGCATCATGCCTGTCCTATTTGTGGTTTCTCAATAGGCGAACTTGAACCACGAATGTTCTCGTTTAATAGTCCATTCGGTGCATGTCCTGAGTGTGATGGTCTTGGAACAAAACTTGAGGTGGATCTAGAGTTAATTATTCCAGATAGGACGAAGTCATTACGGAATGGGGCAATAGAACCTTGGGAACCAACAAGCTCACAATATTATCCTCAGCTACTAGAGGCTATTTGTACACACTATAAAATTGATATGACCGTACCGGTAGAAGAGTTACCAAAAGATCAAATGGACAAAATTTTACACGGATCTGGAACGGACAAAATCCAATTCAGATACGAAAATGATTTTGGACAAGTTCGTGATAATGCGATTTTCTTTGAAGGTGTTATTCCAAATATTGAGCGTCGTTACCGTGAAACTTCCTCTGACTACATTCGTGATCAAATGGAAAAATATATGGCACAACAAGATTGCCCAACTTGTAAAGGATATCGGTTAAAACCAGAAACTCTTGCAGTAAAAGTGGATTCTATTCATATAGGTAAAGTAACGGAACTTTCTATTGAGGAAGCAGATCAATTCTTCGATACACTTATATTATCCGAAAAGGATATGCAAATAGCACGTCTTATCTTGAGAGAAATTCGGGAACGTCTCGGTTTCTTAATTAATGTAGGACTCGATTACTTAACGCTAAGCCGAGCTGCCGGGACATTATCTGGTGGCGAGGCACAACGAATCCGTTTAGCTACTCAAATTGGTTCTCGTTTAACGGGCGTTTTATATATTCTAGATGAACCATCTATTGGTCTTCACCAACGTGATAATAATCGACTTATTGCCACATTGAAAAACATGAGGGATATTGGAAATACACTAATTGTTGTCGAACATGATGAAGATACGATGATGGCAGCTGACTACTTAATAGATGTAGGTCCTGGGGCTGGTGTCCATGGTGGCGAAATTGTGGCATCTGGTACACCAGAACAGGTTATGAAGAGCAAGAAATCATTGACTGGTCAGTACTTAAGTGGGAAAAAATTCATTCCACTTCCATTGAACCGTCGAAAACCAGACGGTCGAATGATCTCAATTAAAGGGGCAACAGAAAATAACTTGAAGAATATATCTGTTGATATTCATCTCGGGATTTTCACATCGGTTACAGGAGTTTCAGGTTCAGGAAAGAGTACATTAATAAATGAAATATTGCACAAATCGCTCGCGCAAAAATTAAATCGTGCAAAAGCAAAACCAGGTCAACATAAAGAAGTAACAGGTGTTGAGGCACTTGAAAAAGTTATAGATATCGATCAATCGCCTATCGGACGAACACCAAGATCAAATCCAGCTACGTATACCGGTGTTTTTGATGACATTCGTGACGTTTTTGCTTCTACAAATGAGGCGAAAGTTCGTGGCTATTTAAAAGGACGCTTTAGTTTTAATGTGAAAGGCGGACGCTGTGAAGCTTGTCGTGGAGACGGAATTATAAAAATTGAAATGCATTTCTTACCGGATGTGTATGTACCATGTGAAGTTTGTCATGGGAAGCGATATAATCGTGAAACACTTGAAGTTCGTTATAAAGGAAAAAATATAGCAGATGTATTAAAAATGACTGTGGAAGATGGCTTGAAGTTTTTTGTAAACATACCGAAGATTAGTCGGAAGCTTCAAACCATAGACGATGTAGGACTCGGTTATATGGAATTAGGTCAACCAGCAACTACGTTATCCGGAGGAGAAGCACAACGTGTCAAACTTGCTTCCGAATTACATCATCGTTCGAATGGGAAGTCTTTCTATATTTTAGATGAGCCAACAACGGGTTTACATGCACATGATATTGCGCGATTACTGGACGTATTGCAGCGTCTAGTAGAAAATGGTGACACTGTTGTGGTTATTGAACACAATCTTGACGTAATTAAGACATCTGATTATATTATCGACCTTGGCCCTGAAGGGGGAGATAAAGGTGGAACGATTTTAGCAGTTGGTACGCCTGAGGAGATTGCAAAAGTGAAAAAATCATATACGGGACATTATTTAAAACCTGTATTGGAACGTGAAAGAAAAAGAATGGATGATCAAGTCGAGAAAGCAACAAAAAAGAAGCGTAAGAAAGTGGTAGTTTCCAAATAAATGAAACTTTTTCGTTTATAAACCGTATGTATAAGGGAAAGACAAAGGTATCTAAAGGAGGCCATTATACATGAAACAAGAACGAAAGCGCATATTAGACTTAGTTGAAAGAGGATCAATTTCTACTCAGGAAGCGTTAGTTTTGTTAGAGGCTTT
>JBFELW010000324.1:0-3413 GCA_041551995.1 Paenisporosarcina sp. | reverse complement strand
TCGATAGAACCTGAGACAACAGAACTTGAAGATATTGATCGACTAATATCAATGATGGATGATTTAGAGGATAAGATGGAACAGTTTAAAAAAACGCCTACGGAAAATGAATGATTTAAAATAGGGAGAGTATTACCTGCTTACACTATTTTCATGATTTTTAAATCCATTGAAGAAAATATCTGAGAGTTCCTTTTAAGGTACTCTCTTTTTTACGTGAAACGTATTTGCGACATGCCGTAAAACACTTTTTCATTTAGGTCACTTGTCTTAGAACCAAGTCCTTTTTTTAAGTATAGCTAAAGAGTATAATAGAAAAAGATAAGATCATTAAAGATAGAGGGGCAATTAAATAATGTATTTACAAAAATTAGAGAAAAGTATTTATGAATTAATTACAGAAACATCTACTAATTTACCAAAGGATGTTCGTAGAGCTGTCCAAAAAGCAAAATCGGCTGAAAACGCTGGGACACGAGCTGCAATGAGTTTAGATACCATCACAAATAATATACAAATGGCGGACGATAAAGTATCTCCTATTTGCCAAGATACGGGTATGCCTACCTTTAAAATTAAAACACCAATAGGTGTCAATCAATTAGAAATTAAAGCCGCTATTAAACGAGCAATTGTAACAGCTACACAAGATGGAAAATTACGCCCTAATGCTGTTGATTCACTAACAGGTGAAAACAGTGGTGATAACTTAGGTGAAGGTGTTCCGGTTGTAAAGTTTGAACAATGGGAAAAAGATTATATTGAAATGAAGCTAATACTTAAGGGCGGCGGTTGTGAAAACAAGAATATTCAATATAGCCTTCCTGCTGAACTCGAGGGAATCGGAAAGGCTGGTCGTAACTTAGATGGGATTCGTAAATGCATCCTACACTCCGTATATCAAGCACAAGGTCAAGGATGCTCTGCCGGATTCATCGGGGTAGGAATTGGTGGAGATCGTGCTTCGGGATATGATTTAGCTAAAGAACAATTATTTCGATCTGTTGATGATGTTAACCCTCACCCACAACTTGCAGAGCTTGAAGAATATATTGTCGAAAAAGCAAATACATTAGGTATTGGCACTATGGGTTTCGGAGGAGAAGCTACTTTACTAGGTTGTAAGATTGGTGTTATGCACCGCATTCCAGCAAGTTTCTTTGTGTCGGTTGCTTATAATTGTTGGGCTTACCGTCGATTAGCGATAAATATTAATCCACTATCAGGTGATATTAATGAATGGCAATACCAAGAAGGTGAGAAAGTAGAATTTAAAGACGCAGGTGCTGATGATTCATCTGAAACAGCAGCAAATCGTATTATCGAACTTCGTGCACCAATTAGTGAGGAAGAAATTCGACAATTAAAAGTTGGAGATGTTGTTAAAATTAACGGTATGATGTATACAGGTCGTGATGCGATTCATAGTTATTTAGCTGAAAATGATGCACCCCTAGACTTAAATGGGCAAATCATTTATCACTGTGGTCCAGTTGTATTAAAAGATGGAGATGGCAACTGGCAAATTAAAGCGGCTGGGCCGACCACTTCCATTCGTGAAGAACCATACCAAGGCGATATCATGAAGAAGTTTGGTATTCGCGCCGTTATGGGCAAAGGTGGCATGGGGCCAAAAACTCTTGCAGCCTTAGGGGAACACGGTGGTGTTTATTTGAATGCAATTGGTGGAGCTGCACAATATTATGCAGACTGTATCAAAGGTGTTGAAGGTGTTGATTTAATGCAGTTTGGTATTCCAGAAGCAATGTGGCATTTACGTGTTGAAGACTTTACAGCTGTTGTAACGATGGATTCACACGGTAATAGTTTGCATGCTGACGTTGAAAAATCATCTTTAGAAAAATTAGCACAGTACAGTGAACGCGTTTATAAATAATTGCTAGATTTTTGCATTTAAAAAACTCTATGCTATAATGATTACAATGTAACAATAATTATAATTAATGATTTTTTGACTATAAATTGCTGGTATTCCCTCAGGGAGTGCCAGCTTTTCGCACATTATTGGGGTTATGATATTGACTCTCATTATCAGGAGGTTTTAAAATGGAAAGTTTTCTTGAAAAAATTAAATTATTCGATTGGAAACAGCATATCGAATTGATTGCTGCTGTTTTTTCGGGTGTATTAATCATATTGGCTTGGTTTACTGGACGACCTGAGGAAAATTTTCTTTCCATTACTTTATATTTAATTGCCTTTGTTATTGGTGGTTATGCAAAGGCAAAAGAAGGTGTTTTAGATACCATTCACAAGAAAGAACTAAATGTAGAATTACTTATGATCTTTGCGGCAATAGGTTCTTCCTTGATTGGGTATTGGACAGAAGGAGCCATACTCATTTTCATCTTTGCAATGAGTGGTGCACTTGAAACATATACATTAAATAAGAGTAAACGGGAATTGTCTAGCCTTATGATGTTACAACCTGAAGAAGCATTGTTACTAGATACAAATGAAAATTCGACACGAGTTCATGTTAAGACTCTTCAAGTAGGCGATCGTCTTCTTGTAAAACCTGGTGAACGCATTCCAGTTGATGGGGTCATTATAAGCGGAAATTCATCAGTTGATGAAGCTGCAATAACTGGTGAATCTATTCCTATTTCTAAACACGCTGGTGACGACCTATTTGCAGGGACTGTTAATTTAAACGGATCTATAACAATTAAAATGACAAAACCGAGTAGTGAATCTCTTGTACAAAAAATTATTGAACTTGTTCAATCTGCTCAAAGTGAAAAGTCACCTACTCAGCAATTTATCGAACGGTTTGAAGGTCCATATGTGAAAACTGTACTTATATCTGTTGGAATTATGATGTTTCTTCCCCACTTTCTCTTCGACTGGGATTGGAATACAACGTTTTACCGAGCGATGGTTTTACTTGTTGTCGCATCACCTTGCGCTTTAGTAGCATCAAGTATGCCTGCCACTCTTTCCGCCATTTCGAACGGTGCAAAAAATGGGTTGTTGTTTAAGGGTGGTGTACATCTAGAAAATATGGGTTCAATAAAAGCATTAGCCTTGGATAAAACAGGGACACTTACACAAGGAAAACCAATTGTCGTTGATTTTCTTGTGCGAGCAGGAAGTGATGAACGTGCTGTATTAAAGACACTGTCCAGTATTGAATCCCAATCCACACACCCACTAGCTGAATCCATTTTAGATTTTGCATTGAATAAATCAATTCAGCCCTCCCCTATTTTTAATATCGAAGAAGTACCAGGTTGGGGAATAAAAGCCACGATTGGCTCGACTGAATGGAAAGTTGGAAAACCAGACTTTGTGGGATATGAAGAAGCGATGCAATTCCACAATGGTATAGCTTCTATTCTTGCTGAAGAAGGAAAAACAGTCATTTTTGCTGCAGATGAAGAAGGGATTAT
>JBFELW010000323.1:0-3419 GCA_041551995.1 Paenisporosarcina sp. | reverse complement strand
CGGAAAGCGGTCATGTAATGAACTTTTACTCTATAAGATTGACTTGAAGGACTAGTTGGTCAATGTTCATCACTTATTCAAATACTTACCCATCATCCTAATTCATCTCGTATATATTGTGAATGTAATGACCGACTCCTGTGGGATAGCGAAGACGTCGAAATCCACTATAGCTAAAAGCTTTAGTTAGTTCGGCGCAAGCCCACGGAAAGCGGTCATGTAATGAACTTTTACTCTATAAGATGGACTGGAGGGACTAGTTGTTCAATGCTCATCATCTATTCAAATACTTACCCATCTTCCTAATTCATCTCGTATAAAATGTGAATGAAATGACCGACTCCTGTGGGATAGCGAAGACGTCGAAATCCACTCGAGCTAAAAGCTCGAGTTAGTTCGGCGCGAGCCACGGAAAGCGGTCATGTAATGAACTTTTACTCTATAAAAAGAAAAAACAAACGACTCCCCTTAAAAGGTAGTCGTTTGTTCTAATAGTCTATTAATATCTTTCTCAATCTTAAAGAAAATCAGTCATAAATATGCACATACGGTTCCTTATCATCTGCTTTTTTAAGAACAAATGCTTCTGGACCATTTACCGAAGTTACATTGACTTCAACTTGGAGTGAAGCTGGAAAGTGTTGCATGACTAACCCTGTCATGTATTGTGTGAATCCAATTAGTTCTGCTTCCCCATAAAATTGAATAGGAATATCAATGTTCATTTTTTGAATAATATCATCTTGATAAAACCCTGTACCTACTACACTCGTATAATTAGAAAAGTATTCATCTATATCTTGTTTAAATTTAGCAAATGAATTTCCAACATCACGGTACTTTTCTTTAGACACTGGTTGAGGAAATAGGACATACTCTTCGTTTACAGGAGTCCATTCTGGTATATTCCCTTTGCCTTCTGCAGCGGTTCCATAAGCAAAATAAGTTCCTGGTACGATTGAATTACGGCTTTCTTGTTTGAATAACCCAACTGTAATGGGTACTTGATCTAATCCTTCGATTGCACGAATTCTTTTGACAATCTCATTTGCCATTTTCTTACCGTTCTTCTCAATTTCACCTTGTGGAATGTTTTGTTCATAGGTTGCACCATAAGCCTCTTTTTGATAATAATAAATGGAATTTAAAGCCAAACCGATTGAAATGCCACCTAGACGCACTTTATTATCATCTGCTTTAACTAGATAGTTTTGTTCTACTACATGCGACAGGTATATCGGCGCTTCTGTAGCCCGTTGTTCAGGCGTCATATCATCTGTTACCGCTGGATTTAAACCTAGTGGGTCTTGTGAGCTTCTTGCCAACCACAGTCTTAAATCATCGATTTTAAGAGTTTGACCTTCTTGGAAAAAGTACTTATCTGGAGAATAGGAACGTTGTGATAATCGGATTAAACCTGTTTCTACTTCTTTCATGTCATATTTAGAATAGACATTTGAAACAATCAATCCTCTGCTTGCACTTTTTTTGTATGGCAACAAAGTTCGGTAATACTTTTGGGATAATTGTAGACTTGGAATAATGGTTGTTGCTACATCACTTTCCTCGGTTTCTTTCGTAATCTCTGTATCATTCGATATGGTAGGTATACAACCTCCTAATAGAGATAAAGAAACTATTACCGGAATCCAGCTGATTCGTTTGATCATATGAGGGACTCCTTTACTTGTTTAGTTCATCGATTAGGCGATTTTCATCCCAAACCGGAATATTTAAGCTATGGGCTTTATCGAGTTTAGAGCCCGCATCTTCTCCTGCAATAACGATGTCCGTTTTTTTACTTACACTTCCCGAGACTGTTCCACCTAACTGTTCTATTTTCTCTTTTGCTTCTTGCCGTGTCAATTGTTCTAATTTCCCAGTTAATACGATGGTTTTACCTGTTAATAGATGGTCTAAATTTGATAAATCCACCTTTTTACCAGTGTAAGACAAGTTTACGCCTATATTTTCAAGACGGCCAATCAATTCTTTAACTTCATCATTGTCAAAATAACTGATTACAGAATCCGCCATTTTATCGCCTATTTCGTGTATGGCAGTCAATTGCTCATTGGATGCTTTGGCTAGACTCTTCATATCTCCAAACTCTTCAGATAAAATTCTTGCTGCCTTCTCTCCTACATGACGGATACCAAGCCCAAATAAAACACGTTCCATCGAGTTTTGTTTTGTAGCTTCAATTGAATCAATCAAATTGGTCGCTGATTTATCGCCCATACGATCTAACTGTACCAATTGTTCTTTCGTTACTGTGAACAAATCAGAAACATCCCGTATAAGTCCTTCACGGAATAACTGTTCCACTACTTTTTCACCTAATCCATCAATATTCATCGCATTTCGCGAGACGAAGTGGATGATACCTTCTGTAATTTGCGCTGGACACTGTGGGTTTACACAACGTAATGCCACTTCTCCCTCAATTCGGACAAGTTCACTTTCACAAACTGGACAGTGTGTAGGCATTTCAAATGAGGTCACATTTTCATTTCGTTCTGCCAATACGACAGCTACAACTTCCGGAATAATATCTCCGGCTTTACGGATGATCACTGTATCCCCAATGCGAATATCTTTTTCGCGGATTAGATCTTCATTATGTAACGAAGCTCGGCCTACAGTTGTTCCTGCTACTTGGACCGGTTCTAATATAGCCGTTGGCGTTAAAACGCCTGTCCGTCCAACAGTAAGTTCAATATTGATTAATTTTGTTTTTACTTCTTCAGCTGGAAACTTGTACGCCGTTGCCCATCTAGGACTTTTCGCAGTAAATCCGAGGTCTTGTTGGTGAACATACCGATTGATTTTAATCACAATTCCATCAATTTCATAGGGAAGTTGCTGGCGTTGCTCTGTCCACTTTTCAATATAAGCTTGAACTTCATCAATTGTTTCACAAACTTGTCGTTCTTTATTGGTTTTAAATCCAAGTTCGTCAAGGTGATTAAGGGCGTCAGCATGACTATCAATCCCTAATGCTTCCCCATCACCACCTATACCATAAACAAAAATCGATAGATTCCGACTTCCCGCAATTTTAGGGTCCAGTTGTCTAAGCGATCCCGCTGCAGCATTACGTGGATTAGCGAACTTTTCTTCTTCATTTGCTATACGAAGTTCATTTAATGAAATAAATGATTTCTTTGGCATATATGCCTCACCACGCACTTCAAGCGTGACAGGTTTTTTTAATCGTAAAGGAATCGAACGAATGGTTTTTAAATTCTCGGTTATATCTTCTCCAATTCGTCCGTCTCCACGAGTTGCCCCACGAACAAACACACCATTTTCATAGCTTAGAGAAATGGCTAATCCATCTATTTTCAACTCACACACATAGGTAAATTGGTCTCCAATACTCGAACGAATCCGGCGATCAAAATCATCTAAATCTT
>JBFELW010000322.1:0-3422 GCA_041551995.1 Paenisporosarcina sp. | reverse complement strand
GAAAAAGGCAATCCAAAATAAAGGCGGTACATCTAAGAACTCCTTGAATTCACCTGGTTCTTGTATGAGGCTAATCATGAATAAAATGACGGAACCCACTAGAAACATATAAGCCGTTAACAAACGAGGATCCAATGTTTTTGCCGCTTTACTGATAATGATAAAGCTAAGTACTTGTGTCAAAATCGCTAAAAAGACGAAAATATCTCCCCATGTAAACCCCGCTGCGTTGTCCCCTCCTAATAAAACAGTGGTACTAACGCCTCCTAAACCTAAGATAAAACCAAGCCATTGAAGTCTAGAAGGATAGATTTTTAGCAATAATGAAACTAAGACAGCCGTCAATACGGGTCCTGTTCCTAGAATGAGTCCAGCGGTTGAACCTGCCGTCTGTGTGAGCCCGATTGATAGAAAGTAATGGTGTCCCACTACATTGAGCATGGCACCTAACACAATATACTTCCATTCTTGTTTCGTCGGTTTTCTTACAAGTCGGAACACAGCTAGTATTGCAAACACTGTCATGCTTGCTAAAAATATTCGAAATGCGGTCATTGTGACTGGTTGAACTTCACTAACTAAATATTTGACTGCAGGTAAATTGAAGCCCCATATGAACATGACAAATACCAAAATGCCATAAATCTTCCATTGTTTCATCCGGATCTTCACCTCACCTATTCTTTCGGAGAACGAAAAACAATAGAGCAATCTTACGACTTTATCGGACTAAAGTAAATGTAAACTTTGTCTAGGGTTTACTGTTGATTTACGTTATAGGCGGACGCTTTCCGCGGGCGATCCGTAAGCCTCCTCGTCGCAAGCTCCTGCGGGGTCTCACTTGGAACGCTTTTCCCGCTGGAGTCGCCGCCTTTCACTACAATCAACAAAAAGTAAATTAACTTATATATATTAGCTCATATATTTTAATGTTTAACTAAATTAAAAATGTACTCCTTTAATTTTCTTACCTTAATTCTACTCGGCTATTTCTAATTAATTACAAGGTCAAAAAATAAAAATAGTACCTTATAGTAAAATGATTTCTATTTAGTAAAGTCGTCTTTTATTATTGCGTATAGACTTAAGTTTAACCTTTTAGAAAACCCTCGACATCAATCTGTCGAAGGGTTATCTTTTTGACTTCTAAGTGGTACTTCTTTGATGAAGAATGTTAGTAATACTGCGATTGCCATGACGATGGCAGCAGCTAGGAATACATTGGAAAGTGCATGTGTTAAGGCCGTTTGCAAATGAACCATGAGTTCATTGAACAGAGGCAGCATTTGTTGAGGTAGTTCTTCTCGAATTGATTCAATTTGTGTGTGGTCTAAAAGTAAGTTTGGATCTTGAAACTTCTCGATTGTTCCACGCGCATCTTCAGGTACTTTGCTTGTGTCAAATGAACCCATACGCTCTTTCATCGTTGAATTCAGTATCGTTCCAAAGATGGCAACGCCTACTGTTCCACCAATCGAACGGAATAATTGTGTCGAAGCAGTTGCAACACCTAAGTATTCTTGACCAACCGAGTTTTGTGTGGTGATGGTAAATACGGTTAGCCCCATACCAATCCCAACTCCGACTAGTATTAAGTAAACTATAAGGAGTCCTTGCGAAATATCCATTGTCATTTGTGACAGTAACGATAGACCGACAACAGACACTAGCAATCCAATAATGGCTTGTCGTTTGTATTTTCCTGTTTTGGTGATCAGTTGTCCGCCCCATGCGCTCGCACCAACAAGACCTAATGTCATCGTCATCGTGATGAAACTCGAATGTGTTGCGGAATACCCTAGCACGCCTTGGATGAAATATGGCACATACATAAGGCCCCCAAACATACCTACCCCGACTCCAAAGCCAATCACATTTGAAAACGTGAAATTTCCGTATTTGAATAAATGAAGTGGCAGTACTGGGCTTTTCGCTCGACTTTCAGCCCATATAAACAGTCCAAGTGCCACAGCTGAACCTGAGAATAAAGATAGAATGATTGGAGATGACCACTCATATTGCGTACCTGCCCACGAGAATCCGAGAAGCATGGTAGTGAGTGTAACAGCAAGTAACGATGCACCAAGATAATCAATGGTCTCACCGACACGACGTTCTGTCTTAGGAAACAGCTTCCATATAAGAGCGAAAGCAACAAACCCGAGAGGTAAGAACACCCAGAACACCCATTTCCAATCCATGTTGTCTACGATGTATCCCCCTATTGTTGGCCCGAGTACACTCGATACACCAAATACCGCGCTCATGATTCCTTGCCATTTCCCCCGTTCACGCGGAGCGAATAAATCTCCGACCGCAGTAAAAGCTGTTGGAATGATGAGTCCTGCACCTATTCCTTGTATAGCTCGATAAATAATCAGTTGTTCAATTGTTCCGGCAGTCCCACATAAAAATGCTCCGATTGAAAAGATAAGAATTCCGATTAAGAAAAATGGTTTTCTTCCATATATATCGGAAAGCTTCCCGGCTACGATTGTCATAATCGCACTCGTTAGCATGAAACTTGTAAACACCCAACTGTAATAATTTAAGCCACCTAAGTCAGATATAATTTTAGGTAATGCATTACTAACAATGGTTTGATTGACTGCTGCGAAAAATAAGGCCCCAATTATAGCAATCATGATGGTGACTTTTTCTTTGTGTTTTAAATGTTCCATGAAGTGCTAAGACCTCCTTTAGTTCGTTTTAATTTTTTGAAGAATATGGATGACTTGCATCATTTCTTCATTAGAGATGTCACAGAAGGTTTTATTAAAATAAGCATAGACAATCTCGTCCATCTTTTTCACAAGATTCTCGCCTTCGTCGGTTAACGTTAAGTAAACTGTTCGTCGATCTTTATCGTTTCGTTCACGAATTAAATATCCTTTGTTGACTAACTTTTCACTTGTAAGCGTAACGTAGCTATTCGTAGAGTTGAGTCTTCTAGCCACATCTGAGACGCGAAGTGTTTTATCATCTTCAAGGACACGTAGTACCGTGAATTCATTAAACGGAATATAGTCTTCAAATTCGATAGCAAAGTCTTGTCTTACCGTTCTAACCAAAGAGCGAAATGAGCGTGAAAATTCGAGAATTAAGTCTTTTCGATTGTTCATTTACAATCTCCTTTGCTAGTAAATAGTTTAGTTGCTTAACTAAATGAATCTTACGCTTTACGAATAAAGAAGTCAATGACACACAAAAACCCACAAAGCCATGGGCTAAGTGGATTGGGTTATGCAATATTGATAGATTTTAGCAGCTACCAGACAATCATCTAAAGCATCATGGGCATTGTGTTCGATTTGGAGATATTGAGCAAGTGTTGTTAGTTTGTGGTTTTGTGTTTGGTTTATAACTTTGCGTGCTAATTTTAATGTGTCGATAACCGTATATTGTGGTATTTTTACGTATTG
>JBFELW010000321.1:0-3424 GCA_041551995.1 Paenisporosarcina sp. | reverse complement strand
TGACAAGATCTTACTTTTTCGTAAGAATGCATATATGGAATCATACGGTAGAAGAAAAAGAGGTAAGTAGTAATTGCTGAAAACGAACACAAAGTTACCTCTTAATAGTATGGACTTGATTAAAACAAGACAAAATAGTTATCTATATTAGTTATAGTGTGGCTTTCAAAGCGTCAATTAATTTAATCTTGTTCAATTGCATATACTACTAATTGGGTAACTGAATTTATCAACTGTGTAAAGGGGTTTTAAAAATATGAGTATTGCGGTTATATATGGAAGTAGTCGAGACAATGGAAATACGGAAGAGTTAACGGAAATTGCGCTTCACGGCCTTAACGTTGAAAAAATTAAGTTACGTGATTATGTTGTTCAACCAATTCATGATCAACGTCATGCAGAAAATGGTTTTACTACTGTTTCAGATGATTATGATTCACTTGTTGAACGTATGATGAAACACGATACCCTTATTTTTGCAACACCGATTTATTGGTATAGTATGTCCGGATTAATGAAGAATTTTATTGATCGTTGGTCACAGACAATGAGAGATTCTAAGTTTCCGGATTTCAAGGAACAACTTGGAAAGAAAAAAGCATTTGTTATTGCAGTAGGTGGAGATACCCCTCACATAAAAGGGTTACCCCTTATCCAACAATTTAATTATACGTTTCAATTTATGGGGATCTCTTTTGAAGGATATGTTCTTGGCACGGCGAGAAAACCTGGAGATATTTTGAATGATCAGCTAGCGTTTTCTTCAGCAACAGAACTGAACTTAAAATTAAAAGAGAATTGAAAAGTTGCTAGGTATCCAAGACAACTCTGTCAAAGGTGCCTAGCCCTTTTTGTATATTACTTTTAGAGGTAAAATGGAGGTAAAGCAATGAAAAATATGGACGTCATCATGCTTTAAATATGTAAAAAGTCCTTAGTTTAGTGAATTTTCTTTCTTAATGTCGTTCCAACTGACCGACTTGATGTATGATAAGAGAATGAAGATTATGACTAAATATATTACATAATGCAGAACGGGAGGAACAGGATATGAATGAGGCAGTAGTATTGCAGCGAGAAGCAATGGATATGTTAAAACAAACGAGCCGGACATTTTTTATTCCGATTAACTTCTTAGAACCTACTTTACGTAAAACAGTGGCGTCAGCTTATTTATGCATGCGTGCGATTGATGAGATTGAAGATCACCCTAGTATGCATGCTGATACGAAACGATTTTTATTACATTCAATTAGTACAAGTTTAAAAACTACATTTGATCCAGATGTTTATCGTGCATTAATACAGCCTTACCAACATGTTCTTCCTATGGTGACCCAACGATTAGGTGATTGGCTACTTCTTTGTCCACCTGAGGTCGTTGGAAAAGTCAAAGAGTCAACTAGTATCATGGCGGATGGTATGGCCAAATGGGTTGACCGAGAGTGGCGTATTCGCACAAAGGAGGATCTAGATGACTATACCTACTATGTAGCAGGTTTAGTAGGGTGTATGTTATCGGATTTGTGGAAATGGCATGATAATACCGAAACGGATCGCGACAAAGCAATTGCCTTTGGACGTGGTTTGCAAGCGGTAAATATCTTAAGAAACCAAGATGAGGATTTTGAGCGTGGTGTTAGATTCCTTCCAGACGGCTGGGATCGAGATGATCTTTTCCGATATGCTAAACAAAACTTAGCTATGGGCAGTGATTATGTAAAAGATATTAATAATCGCGGTATTACAATGTTCTGTAAAGTACCATTAGCACTTGCGAATAGTACACTGAAAGCCATGAAATTTGGTCGCGAAAAAATTTCTCGGGTCGAAGTGGAATCAATTGTAGCTGAACTTGAGAGCCAACACTCATAATTAAAGGGTTAAAAATAATAAACAAAAGCCGAATCTCCATGGATGAATTTCCAAGGGGATTCGGCTTTTTATTAATAAGTTAAACTTGCGGCTACAATAATACCGACAACTACTGAAATAGAGAAAAGACTGAAGCCAATTGCTGTATTGCCATTTTCCACTTCGGTTGCTAAGTGCATTTTGGGTGTTAAAACGTATTCTACAATCCAATAAGCAATAACTTGTGTGGCAATCCCGACAAGCCCCCATATAAAGGCATCGAGTAAATTCACACTGTTTGCCCAAACGGTATAGATGACAATAGCAAGACCAAATGCCTTACCCCAAAGCTTTAATGCGACTGCGATGTTACCTGCTTGAATTAACTTAAGTTCAGAATACTTCGTTGTAAAAGCAAAGGCTACTAAGCCTAAGAACATTAATCCGATTCCCGCTCCAAAATGAGCTAAAAAACTACCTACTGCTTCTAATGTCATGATTGTCAATTTCAACATCCTCCTGTGCTCTATCTCGTATTCCCACTGGTAAAAAGTAAGACTCATTATTTGTGATTTCTCCACCAGCCCGAATACCGATGGCACTTGCATGATTGTTCAGTAAAAAGCATCCCACCATAAGATGTGCGCGCTTCTCTCCAACAATTGTCTTAATCGTTGTTTTTGGAAGCGGGTGATAAAGTTGGAAGACAGGTAATAAATCTGTGTAAGTTTTCATTGGTTCCTCACTTGTTTTCTCACCGAATCCATTGAATATTTCAACTGTATCTCCTTCACGACCAAAACATGGTTTTTTAACATACGATTGATTGTTACGAATGAATGGTTCTGGTTCTAAATAAGTCGGTAAAAAATAGCGTTTGATGATATCGTGTTCATGGTCTGAAAAGAATGTTTTTTCCTCATGTAATCCCCAGATTACGGCTTGAATCGCTTTCGATTGTAAAAGAAAAGCAGAAGGGGGGTTGAGAATCATCAAATGGTTCTGTTCAACCAATCCCATTAAAGCTCTTCCAACATGTTCTCCTGATGCTGGGTCTTCATCATTAACTAAATGCTCGACTGGATATGTTTGACGATACAAGATATCAATTCTTTCAAAGGAAGGTGTAAACAATCCTGGTTCATATGTTACACCGTCTTCCTTAAAGGGTTTTGTAATGATTTTTAATTCAGATAAGCTTACATATTCCGAAGGTAACTGGAGTTGCTCTTGAAGATAGCGAGTTGTCCATTTATCTTCTAGGTGATCGGCGTGAGAAGTAAAAACAATTTTAGGTGTCCCTGTTTTATTCAACTTGTTCCAACAAGCAGCAATGGCTTTCCTCATTTCAACATGAAGAAGATGTTCACTGCCTTCGTTCGGATTCTTAAGCCCAAAATGATGACATAAAAAAGAGTTTACTTGAAACGTTTCTTTTATAAAAGTAGGTGTATCTGAGTTAAACTCGAGTAATTTAATGTCGGAATCCTGGACAATAAAATCGAGTCTTCCAATAATATACTCCTGAGGAATGGACTTCACTTTTATATAAGCAAGGGTCTCTGCGGGA
>JBFELW010000320.1:0-3435 GCA_041551995.1 Paenisporosarcina sp. | reverse complement strand
TTCAAGAGCCAATTCTTCTTTAACAATGTCAAGAATAAATGGACTTTTTATTATCATTTTATATGTATTAATTAATTGTAAGTTGGTTTGTATATCACCAACTCCATACATCTGTTCAGTACTTTCTTGATTAATTAATAATTGTGTAGAAGATTCATAAACCGGTGTGATGTAGTAAAAACTTACGATACCACTCAATAAAGCTGCTAAAAAAGTAATTGTAAAAATCAGAAGAATTCTTTTTCGAAGTGTTTGAAAGAATTCTTGTAAGCTTATGGTTTCTTCCATAATCGCTGTTCCTCCTACCCTGCTATCCTCTATGTATATGAATTAAAAACAGTTATTATTAAGGTATAGACTATTAAATCTTCTTTATAAAAATCAACACTAAAAAACCGCTGAAATCATTTAGATTTCAACGGTTTTTGTATTTGTATCCAATATTATGTTTCGTCGTTTCATTTGAATTAAGAAGATTGTTGTTAACGATAAACTGACAATCCCAAATACGACGACCATAAATTGCAAGCCAATTAGATCTAGTAGTGCACCTGTGGCTAATAAAACCACCTGGAACATCACTCGTTCTAGCATATTGCGGAACGAGAAGAATCTTCCATGGAATGCTTTTGGCATTTGTTTTTGGAAAATCGTCATCGCGGTTGGGAAAAAACAACCGACTGAGAAACCAAATACTGCGAAGGCGGTTAATGATAGCACTGGGCTTGCAGCAAACACTAAAATTAATTCTGCTATTCCAATGACAAAAGCGAATAAGAATAAAATTGTACCCGTACTCCATCGTTTTGCAATGAATTTCACGACTACGGTACCTAACATAAAGGCAATACCCTCTGCCGCATAAATAGCGCCTTTAATAGATGCAGAATCTTGCAACTCACTAATATTAATAACGATCAAATTGAATGAGCCAATAAACAGTAAAGGAATTAGCGTCATCACTAATGTCATCATAACTGCTGGATATGATTTTAGGATTGGAAAGACTTCCATAAAACCACCTTTTCCAGGTGTTGTTACTTTCACCTGTGCTTCAGTTCCATTCTCCTCTTCAATTCTTAGCATATAGGTGAAGACGAGTAGACCTGCGTATGCAATCATTGACATGATATAGAGAGATTGTAATGACCAGTATACTAAAGCTACTCCTGCAAGAGCGGTTCCAAGAACACGGGCCATCGTCGCTACATTCATATGCCATCCATTCATTTGTAGCAAGTCTTCATCTCTAACAATGAGAGGAATTGTTGCTTGTAAAGCTGGAAAATAGAAAGTAGCAGATAGTTGGATACTGATCATAAATGCAAGCATCCACCATATGGACCCTGTCTGAATAGCAATTAACATAAATACGACACTTATCATTCGACCAAATCCCGAAATTAGTAAAACGGTTTTTTTCTTTGATTGGTCAATAATTCTTCCAGCTAATGGTCCTGCAAGAATACCTGCAAGTAAGCCAATGGCCATAATAACTGATTTCAAGAAATCTGAAGGTATCTTTTCTTGCATGAATTCTAAGTTGCCGATAATACCCGTCCATAATCCAAGACCTGCTATCATTTCGCCACCTAGAATAATCCATACATTACGATTTTTCCACATACGTTAGTCCTGTAAACAACAAAGAGAGCTAGATTAGCTCCCTGTTGTATCCTTTCACGATTTCGCGTTGTCACTTGGTCTTATAGGGACTTTCCACAAACGAACGACAGAACCGTCCTTATCTGTATCAATCACAAATGAACCATTCGAATAACGGTCTGACACACGAATTGAACTTGTTTCAATTTGTTCACGTACACCTTTTGATGTTTCTATAAAAACATGTTCTTTATCATGAACGAAGAATGCACCACAGACCCGATGAGCATTTGATTTTAACTCGCGTAAGACGACAATTCCTCGTTTTGCTCGAGCACCAGGTTCAAATTCTTTTAATGACATCTTCTTAACGGCTCCACGTTGTGTGGCAATGAAGATATCTCCACGCGTATTGTTCGTGATTGCAGTTGCACTTGCAACGACATCACCATCTTTTAGATTTATACCTTTAACTCCACCAGTTTTTATACCTGCTGCTGGGACTTCTTCCATGTTAAATCGTACGGCATAGCCATTGTGGGTAACGATAAACACGTCATCATCTTTTGTTACCATATCGATAAAGACAACTTGATCGCCTTTTTTCAAATTCATCGTATTTAATGCACGAGAATAACGTTGAACTTGATAATCTGCAAGAGAAGTACGTTTTACCTGACCTAGCTTAGAAACAGCTAAAATATATTTTTCTGGAGCGAATGAATCAACTGAAATTGCGTGAATAATAGTTTCATTTGCATCCAAAGAAATAATACTTGAGATATGTTGTCCAAGATCCTTCCAACGAATATCAGGCAATTCATGCACAGGCTGATAGATATAATTCCCGTTGCTAGTAAAGAGCAACAACTGATGTTGCGTATTCATAACCGATTCAAACATTAAGTAATCGGTTTCTTTCATCGCAAAGTCCCGACCGTTTGAAGCACTAAACGAATGTGTACTCGTACGTTTTACATAACCATCTTTCGTTACAGTGACAACCACTTCTTCACTAGGTATTAAAACATCCAGTGTTAATTTAATTTCTTCGATTTCATCTTCGATAACTGATCTTCTTGGTTCTGCAAATTGTTTACGAATGGCTTGTAACTCTTTTTGAATAACTTTCGCTAACTTAGATTCACTATTTAAAATAGACAATAACTCACTTATTGTTTTTTGAAGTTCTGCTTCTTCATTTCGCAAATCAGTAATATCCGTATTCGTTAGTCGATAAAGTTGAAGAGAAACAATGGCTTCAGCCTGAGTTTCTGTAAAAGCAAATGCAGTCATTAAATTGGTTTTCGCATCCCGTTTGTCTTGTGAAGAACGGATTGTTTTAATGACTTCATCCAATATAGAAAGTGCTTTCATTAAGCCTTCTACAATATGAATACGATCTTTTGCTTTTTGTAAATCAAAACTAGACCGTCTTGTTACTACATCCTTCTGATGCTTGATATACGCTTCTAACAATAAAGGAAGAGTCATCATTGTTGGTCGACGGTTATGAATGGCTATCATGTTGAAGTTGTAAGCAATTTGTAAATCTGTATTTTTAAAGAGGAATTGAAGAATACCTCGAGCGTCAATTTCTTTTTTTAATTCAATGACAATACGCAAACCTGTTCGGTCAGACTCATCTCGAACATCCGCAATTCCATCTAAACGCTTGTCCAACCGTTGTTCATCAATTCTCTTAATTAAAACGGCTTTATTCACTTCAAAAGGAATTTCAGTGATGACAATTTGTTCTTTTCCACCCTTTAGAGGTTCGATGTCTGCCTTTGAACGGACAACAATTTTACCTTTACCCGTTTCATATGC
>JBFELW010000319.1:0-3472 GCA_041551995.1 Paenisporosarcina sp. | reverse complement strand
TTCACCAAGCATTTTAGCTTGACGACGTAAAATATGGAAATAGTTTGCTGCACTTGAAAGATTCGCAACTGTCCAGTTGTTTTCTCCTGCCATTTGCAAGTATCTTTCTAAACGAGCACTTGAATGCTCAGGTCCTTGCCCTTCATAAGCGTGTGGAAGTAACATCACTAATCCGGATTTTTGACCCCATTTTGCTCGGCTAGCAGAGATAAACTGATCAAACATAACTTGAGCCATATTTGCAAAGTCTCCATACTGAGCTTCCCAAATAACTAACGCTTTTTCATTTTCTAAGTTATACCCAAATTCATAGCCTAAAACAGCAGCTTCTGTTAATGGACTATTATAGACAACGAATGATGCGTCCGCATCTGAAATGTGATGAAGAGGAACAAGCTCCGCGCCAGTTTTTTCATCATGCAACACTAGATGTCTATGGGCAAATGTCCCACGCTGTGCATCTTGACCAGTCATACGAATAGGATTTCCATCTTGTAATATTGAACCTAGAGCTAATGTTTCTGCATGTGCCCAATCAATTTTCCCTTTACCATTAAAAGGTTCTTCACGACGCTTAAGAATCTTTTCAAGTTTCTTAAATGCCGAAAACTCAGATGGCCATGATAATAACTCAGCATTCATCTTCACTAGTGCTTCTTCTTTCACACCAGTTGGAACTTCTGGATAACCATTCAATACAACTTCTGGAATGACAATATCTTTATGTTCCGCTTCAGGAACTTCTCTTACACGATCGAAGGCATCTTGCATCGTTTTTTGAATGTCAGCTTGAAGTTTTTTCACTTCTGCTTCTTCAACAACTTTATCCGATACTAATTGTTTACCATAAAGTTCACGTACCGTTGGGTGTTTATGTATCGCGTGATACATAGTCGGATTAGTTACTAACGGCTCATCCATTTCATTGTGACCAAAACGACGATAACCAATTAAATCTATCAAGATGTCTTTACCAAATTTTTCACGGTATTCAAATGCTAATCTAGCTACTGCGATTACCGCTTCAACATCATCAGCATTTACATGGACGACAGGTACTTCGAATCCTTTAGCAGGGTCAGAAGAGTAATGTGTCGAACGAGAATCATAATATTCTGTTGTAAAACCAATCATATTATTTGCGATGACATGAATAGATCCACCTGTTTGATAACCACGTACACGACTATAGTTTAAAGTTTCCGTAACAATCCCTTGACCTGGGAAAGCAGCATCCCCATGAATTAATACAGAATATGCAGCTTTTTGATCCTGAGCAGCGACACCTGTTTTTGTTGTAACCTCTTGAGCGGCACGAGTTTGCCCTACAACTACTGGACTAACTACTTCTAAGTGAGAAGGGTTATAAGCTAGTTTTACTTTCAAACCAGATTTAGCTGTATGTGTAGCTCCCATGTGATACTTCACATCGCCGAACCATCCTGTAGTAATTTCTAAGGAATCATCTTTTGGTAAAAATGACTCGTTAGGAACATGTGCAAAATCTGCAAACATCATGTCATACGGTTTATTAATAATGTGTGTTAAGACATTTAAACGTCCACGATGTGCCATACCAATTAAAATTTGCTTAGTATGTTGTTTTTCCGATTGACGAACTAATTCATCAAGTAATACGACTAATGTATCTAATCCTTCAATTGAAAAGCGTTTTGCACCTACGAATGTACGGTGAATGAATTTCTCAAAACCTTCAATTTCAGATAACCGTTCAAGTAAAGCTTTACGCTCTTCTACCGATAATTCAACTTTCATCGATGATGATTCAATTTTAGACTGAATCCATTGACGTTCCTGTGAATTAATAATATGAGCAAACTCATATGCAATCTTATCAGTATAAAATGACTTCAAATACTCGATTGCTTGTGAACCATTTTGAATATTACTAGGTGCATTTTTCATTAATAAAGAAGCTGGAATCTCTACAAGATCAGCTTCTGATAATCCATATGAAGAAGGATCCATGCGAGAAGAATCTTTTGGACGATCATTTAATGGATAAATATCCGCAGCTAAATGACCATGAGCTCGAATGGCGTCTGCTAATTGAACAGCCGCTAAGACTTTCCCAAAGTTATTTGAATCTACTTGATTAGCTGCAGAAAAATCGGGAGTATCTTCCGTCATTGGTGGTGCGCCATATTCTTTAAACAATTCGACTAAATCTGCATCTACAGATTCTGGCGAGTTCAAATATACATCGTACATTTCTAATACATAACCTAAGTTTGGACCTGATAATTTAGTCCATGGTGACCCGTTTGGTGACCCGTTTTTCAACATTTAGAAAACCCTCCAACATTTGCCAAGCGGCATTTCCTATTTCTTTTTATACATACTTTATTATTTTATCACGTTATAACTTGATATCAAAGGAATCAAGCGTGAAGAAATGCAGAACTTTTTTTCATTTCAATCTTACTCCTATCCCTAGAAAATACAATGCTTTTCAGTAAATTAAGCAAACTTTTTCTTAATGTAGAAATATCTCGTATTTCAGACAAGGAATATTCATTTTGCAAGTGGAAAAACCAATGAAAAAATAGACCCCTTGTCTTTTTCAGATGTTACAAAAATCGAACCTCCAGCATTTTCTATAAGCATTTTCACAATACTCAAACCTAATCCACTTCCACCAAAATCTCGGGAACGTGCGGAATCAACTCGGTAAAAACGATCGAAAATTCTCGATACGTCTGAAGGAGAAATTCCAATCCCTTTATCTTGTATATGAACGATGACTTCAGTCGGCTTATCCTCGTAAGAAATAGCAACCTCTGCTGGCTCTTTACTATATCGAACCGCATTTGTTAAAATGTTGCGAATAATTTGTTGGTAAGTATTCGATGAAATATTAATTTTTATTACTTCTTGTAATGGCAGACTATGATTAATAATCACGGATGGGTATACTTGCTTGATTTCTTCTATAACATCTTTGGTGTGTTGAAGAATATTTGTTGGTGGACGGTCTTTCATTTGTTCTCCGCGTGCTAATTCCAGCATTTCGTCAATTAATGTTTTCATTTGATTTACTTCACGTAAGGATATTTCCAATGATTCTTGTAGTATCATGGGATCATCTTTCCCCCATCTATTCAATAAGGAAAGATGTCCTTCTACTACTTGGATTGGTGTACGTAATTCATGTGATGCATCAGCCATAAATTGTTGTTGCTGCTCGAAAGATGCCTTTAGCTTCTGCATCATGCTTTCATACACAGCAATAAGTTCACCAACTTCGTCTTTAGCATCATAGGCAATGGCTAATTCTTTTTTAAATCCATGTGCAGCTACATCATCCATTGATAATTTCAAATCTTTCAGAGGTCTTAGTAAAACGGTTGCCAGTATGTACCCTATCCATCCTGATAACAACAAAGCACACACGCTAAAAAGCAACATAGCAGTAATAATATAATTCATCATGGATTGGAAGCCTTTTAAT
>JBFELW010000318.1:0-3475 GCA_041551995.1 Paenisporosarcina sp. | reverse complement strand
GTTCGTCAGTCTAAGGCTTTGTCTGTATCGCCTATAGTGATGTATGAAGCGTTACGTTCATTTAATCCTTCCCCGTATATGTCGTTTATTCATAGTCCGGATTTTGCGGTGGTTTCGGGATCACCAGAACTTTTAGTGAAGAAAAAAGGTGATTAATTATCCACGCGACCAATTGCTGGAACTCGTCCTCGTGGAAAAGATGAAGCGGAGGATGAACTGTTAGCAAAAGAATTAATTGACAATGAAAAAGAGCGTGCGGAACACGTGATGCTTGTAGATTTAGAGCGAAACGACTTAGGGCGAGTATCAGCTTATGGTTCAGTTGAAGTGAATGAATTCATGGTAATTGAAAAATACTCACATGTGATGCATATTGTTTCTAACGTAAGAGGAACACTAGCTTCAAATACATCCAACACGGATGTTATACGAGCGACATTTCCTGGAGGGACAATCACAGGTGCACCAAAAATTCGTACAATGGAAATTATTGAGGAACTTGAGCCAGTAAGGCGCGGGTTGTACACGGGTTCTATCGGATGGATGGGCTATACTGGTGATTTAGAATTCAATATCGTCATTCGAACAGCGTTTATACAAAATGGTGTAGCACATATTCAGGCGGGAGCGGGTATCGTAATCGACTCGGTTCCATCTAATGAATATATAGAGTCCTTAAATAAAGCCAAAGCAGTTTGGCAAGCAAAGGCAATGGCAGAAGGAGTAGGCGACGTATGATTTTGATGATTGATAATTATGATTCATTCACTTACAACTTAGTGCAATACTTCGGTGAGTTAGGTGAAGAGCTCATTGTAAAGCGGAATGATGAAGTAACCCTTAGCGAAATCGCTTCTATGCAGCCGGAGATGATTGTTGTTTCTCCTGGTCCATGTAGTCCCAATGAAGCGGGTATTAGTGTCTCTGTAATAGAACATTTTAAAGGCAAAATACCGATTTTTGGTGTATGTCTTGGACATCAATCCATTGGACAAGCGTTTGGTGGAAAGGTGATTCGAGCGGAACGATTGATGCATGGAAAAACATCCCTGGTTCATCACGATAACAAGGGTGTTAATGCAGGCGTGTCTAATCCTTTCCGTGCAACACGTTACCACTCCTTAATTGTAGAGAAAGAGTCTCTACCTGAATGTTTAGAAATAACATCTTGGACGGCAGAAGGTGAAATTATGGGCCTTCGTCACCGTGAATATGCGATTGAAGGAGTTCAGTATCATCCGGAATCCATTATGACGGAACAAGGAAAGCAATTGCTCAGAAACTTTATTGAAACCTATTGCCACCAGGCAAAGAAGCAGGAAGTCTAATGTGGGCTTGGATGAATGGGGAGTATGTGGAAACGGATGAACTGCTTATATCTCCATTTGATCATGGTTTTTTATATGGACTAGGTTTTTTTGAAACCTTTCGCACATACAAAGGGCATGTGTTTTTATTAGAAGAGCATCTGGAACGTTTAAAGAAAGCACTTAACGAGTTTCATTTTAAAATTGATTTAGAAATTGACGATATTTTATCCGTAATTCGTGAATTAAACAATCGGGCTAATGGAGAAGATGGCTACTTTCGTTTAAATGTATCTGCAGGTGTGCATGATATCGGCTTGCAACCAGGAATTTATGAACAACCCACGGTAATCCTATTTCGAAAACCATTGCCTACTAGTGTAAGGGGTACTGAAAAAACAGCTGTATGGTTAAAAACTCGACGGAATTCACCAGAAAGTGAATCTCGTCATAAATCACATCACTATGCTAATAATGTCAGAGCTAGACTAGAGTTACCTTCATTAGCGGTACATGAAGGTCTCTTTTTAACGCATGAAGGATATGTGGCAGAAGGCATTACTTCTAATGTATTTTGGGTAGTTGATGATGTTTTGTTTACACCGTCCTTACAAACTGGAATACTTGCTGGCACTACGCGTTCTTGGGTAATAAAAGAAGCGCAATTATTAGGTATTGAAATAAGAGAAGGTTTGTTTACACCGGATATGCTAAATGGAGCAAGTGAAATTTTTGTCACAAATGCAGTGCAAGAGATTGTGCCAATAAAGACCTTGGAGACAACCATCTATTCCGGCAAACAAGGGTCTTATTATAACGTGTTGCATAATCGGTATAGTGAACAAGTAGAGCAGTTAGGGTAAGGAGCGAGCGCTTTGAGTTTACGACATTACACGAAGCCATTCGAAGTAAATGGTACTGTGTTTGATTTTCATAAAGAGACATTTATTATGGGCATATTGAATGTGACACCAGACTCTTTTTCGGATGGTGGTCAGTTTGATGTAGTTGACACAGCAATTGCACGTGCGAAAGAAATGGTAGATCAAGGTGCAAAAATAATAGATGTAGGTGGAGAATCCACACGACCAGGTCATGCTGCGATTAGCATTGAGGAAGAGCTTGACCGAGTTATTCCTGTTATCAAAGCATTGTCTAGTGAGTTAGAAGTTGCTATTTCAATTGATACATACAAAGCGCCAGTTGCGGAGCAAGCCATTCTCGCTGGTGCCCATATCATTAATGATGTGTGGGGAGCGAAAAAAGACCCGAAAATTGCTGAAGTGGCTGCTAGACTGAACGTCCCCATTTTACTTATGCATAACAAGAAAGATGCAGTATATAATGATTTTTGGAATGAAGTTCGTACAGATTTAGAAGGAAGTATACGAATTGCCAAAGAAGCGGGTGTCCCGGATGAGCATATTTGGTTGGATCCAGGGATCGGCTTTGGAAAAACAACGGAACACAACATATGGATGATGCAACATCTAACCGATTTAGTAGACATGGGTTATCCAGTTTTACTAGCTACATCACGAAAATCCTTGATTGGCAATGTCTTAAAATTGCCTGTAACTGAACGATTAGAGGGTACGGCTGCTACGGTTAGTTATGGCGTCATGAGTGGATGCCATATGATGCGCGTACATGATGTGAAAGAAATGGTTCGTAATGTAAAAATGATGGACGTGTTAACAGGGAAGCAACCCTATATTGAGTAGTGAGGAGGTGCAGTGGATGGATTATATTCATGTAAATGAAATGGAATTTTGGGGCTACCATGGTGTATTTCAGGAAGAGAACAAGTTGGGGCAACGTTTTCGAGTCAGCCTTTCATTAGCTGTGTCATTAAAAACAGCTGGTGAGACTGATTCTCTAAATCAAACAGTTAACTATGGAGAGGCATACGCAATTTGTCGCAAGATAGTTGAAGGAGAATCCGTTAAATTAATTGAAACCTTGGCGGAACGCATTGCAGGAGAAGTGTTGTCTACTTTTGGTGGATTGGTAAAAGGTTGTAAAGTGGTACTAATTAAACCTGATCCACCGATTCCGGGTCATTATAAATCTGTTTCAATTGAAATTACTAGAGGTGATTTTGTATGAACACCGCATACCTATCACTAGGTTCAAATATAGGAGATCGTCTGAAGATGCTTCAAGAT
>JBFELW010000317.1:0-3479 GCA_041551995.1 Paenisporosarcina sp. | reverse complement strand
GCATTCGATAACTCTCACATATATGGCTCTGACGCTGTTTCAGCCATGGTGTCGTTTATAGACGGTAAACCGAATAGAAAGGATTACCGTAAATTTAAAACGAAGTCAGCAGCGCGTCACGATGACTATGGGGCGATGCGGGAAGTGGTTCGTAGACGTTATACACGAGTATTGAAGGATGGTTTACCTCTTCCAGATTTAATCGTGATAGATGGAGGAAAAGGGCAGATGGAAATTGCTCGGGAAATTATTGAAGATGAACTTGGATTATCGATTCCCATTGCAGGTCTTGCAAAGGATGCGAAACACCAGACATCTTCGTTACTATACGGAGATCCTCCTCAAATTATTCCGTTGAAGAGAACGAGTGAAGGTTTTTATTTACTACAACGTATACAAGATGAGGTACATCGCTTTGCCATAACATTCCATAGACAACAACGTGGAAAACAATCTATTGCATCAGCATTAGATGGCTTTGAGGGTATCGGTCCTAAACGAAAAAAAATGTTGTTAAAGCATTTTGGTTCTGTAAAACGTATAAAAGAAGCGACAGTTGATGAATTAAAACAATCAGGTTTGCCGATGCAAATTGCTGAATCAATGTCGAGTTACTTTAAAAATGAGTCATTGTCAAAAGAGTAATCGTATGCTATTGTAGACTCACTGAAATTGAATCACTAATGATGGTTTGGGAGTATATTGGATATTTATATTCTGGGTATTCTTTTGAACAAACATTTTATAAGTGGTGATAGAGGCGCGAATAACATCAGTAACATGGTAGAGGATAAACAGATCCTAAGAAAACATGTGAAAGGGGTATTCGCCGAAGTTCGACAACACTGTTTTTTGTCGCGCTGGTTTTGCATTGAAAAAATGCAGGATTGTCAGAATCTAATTGATTCTGGAGGGCTATCTCACATGGACGCTTCTTTGGAACGGACATGAATCGAGACAGCTCTTTACGATCTATTCGTAAACGAGCTGTTTTTTATTTAGCTTCTTTGGAGATAAGGGAGAATTTACATTGAGCCGTAAAGTTATGAAATTTGGTGGAACATCGGTTGGCAATACAGAACGTATACGTAATGTTGCGAAACGAATTATTGGAGAGACATCATTAGGTCATGAAATTGTTGTTGTTGTTTCAGCTATGGGGAAATCTACAGATGAAATGGTGCGACTAACTGAAGATATCACCTCAATGCCTTCAAAAAGGGAAATGGATATGTTGTTATCCACAGGTGAACAGGTAACCATTTCTTTGTTGTCAATGGCACTTCACCATCTTGGACAAGAAGCGGTTTCTTTCACAGGGTGGCAAGCTGGAATTGTGACCGAGTCTATTCATTCCAATGCAAGAATAGAACATGTTGACACACTTCGAATAGAACAAGCTTTATCCAACGGTAAGGTAGTTGTTGTTGCAGGATTCCAAGGCATGGATGCTTTTGGAGAAATTACAACCTTAGGTAGAGGTGGATCGGATACTACCGCTGTTGCAATTGCTGCATCAATTAAAGCTGATCAATGCGATATTTATACCGATGTTGATGGTATATACACATCCGATCCTCGTTTTGTTGTTAATGCTCGAAAGATAGAAGAATTATCGTATGATGAAATGTTGGAGCTAGCAAATTTAGGTGCTGGAGTATTGCATCCTCGTGCTGTGGAATTTGCTAAAAATTATGGTATGCCACTAAGCGTTCGTTCAAGTTTGAGCGAGGTGACAGGTACTATATTACTGGAGGAACCTAGAATGGAGAAAAACCTAATTGTACGTGGTGTTGCATTTGAACCTGATATTGTTCGGTTAACAATAGGGTATGAAGTACCGTTTAACGGGTCGTTAGCTAAAATTTTCACGACATTGGCCAACCATCATGTGAATGTAGATATTATTGTTCAAAGTATTATGGAAGGCATACAACCTAGTGTTTCTTTTTCAATTAAAAAAGAAGATTTCGCAACAACTATTCAACTTCTTGAAAGTCAAAAAGAAGAATTGGGGTATCAATCTTCTAATTTTGAAGTTGGTTTAGCAAAGGTATCTATTGTGGGTTCTGGCATGGTTTCTAACCCAGGTGTAGCTGCTCAAATGTTTGATTGTCTTCGTAAAGAAGGAATTCCTGTAAAGATGGTAAGTACATCAGAAATTAAGGTTTCAGTTGTGGTGCCAGAAAGTGATATGATAAAAGCAACTAATGCGCTACACCATGAGTTTAACTTAGGAAGCGTTCAAGCATAAAATCATCTTAACGAGGTATGATTGTATCATCATGATGAGAGGCAGTGAATCATATGAACTGGCATATTGTGGAGGATTTAATCAAAAAAGCACAGCGTGATGGACAGTTTGATAATTTGCCAGGTGCTGGAAAACCTTTGCCACCTGATGAATTTGCTCATTATCCTGAAGATATTCGTATGGTCATGCGAATACTTAAAAATTCAGGGCATGACGATGAAGCTCAATTTGTAAAAGAAGAAATGAGCGAATTACAACTAAAGATGAAGAAAGCGACACGTCAAGAAAAAACTGAACTTGAACGACAATACAATCAAAAATTGACACAGATGAATCAACTTTTATCCAAAAAAGGTATTCAAACAAACAGTTATGCTTTCAAACAGTATCAGTCACAAATTGATACCAAGTTAAAGTGGGATTGAAAAAGTGGCATGACACTCATTGCGATGTGTCATGCCACTTTTATTTAAATTTTTTCCTTTAAATCCCACTTTAAGTGAAAGAGGATTTGATTCTTTTTAATTGATTTTTCTTCATAGCATTCTGTTAAATAACCGCTTAATTTTTGCTGTTGCTGTGCTAGAAAGCCAGACTCTAATTTAAAACATCGTTGTTGTAGATTGAGTATTTCTGGTTCTCCAGACAATTCATAAAAAGCTTCATCTTTACCCAGTTTAATTTGTGTAAGATTACCCCAACCTGCTTCCTGGAAAAAGGAAATTGTTTCATCCATGGAAAACATTTGGAACTTTCGTGCTAATTCTTTTCCTGACCAATATAAAATATCGTTTTCATGTTTGCCTAAAATGGAAGATAAAACATGGTCACGTATTAGTTCATACCCAAATACTGGTATTTTCTTAGTGTCGTTTTCTGTCATTTACATCCCGCTCTCTAAGAATTTTCTTATTAATATTTTAGTAAAATAAGATAGTTTGATGGACGAAGCAGAAGTATTGAGTAGAAACCGAGCTTTTTTCTGCGTTTTTCAATCATAAATCTTTGTACACCTTGTCTTGACGCTCCTTTGCGTGAAGAGTACAATGGACATGTCATAATATTGTACCATGATGAAATACGCAGTCAATGATGCTTTCGTTTAAAATGAAGGTATGTCCTTGCCTGCCTATTTTAAGTACTGAGGGGGGTAACAGTCTTGTCGAAAGATCGTGAATTTTATTTGCGCCGATTACATTCACTTCTTGGAATTATTCCAGTAGGT
>JBFELW010000316.1:0-3495 GCA_041551995.1 Paenisporosarcina sp. | reverse complement strand
TTCTGCTTTTAATGAAGAAGTAAAGTATGAATATCCACAATTGGCAATATGGCTTAATCGTATTCTAGATATTCTTGAAATTAAAACATTTTATTTCTTATCCCATTCTTGGGGAAGTTTTGTATCTCTTTATTATATAGTGGCATTTCCTGAGAAAGTTAATGGGGCAATCCTAATTGACGGTGGATACCAGACAAAATGGCGTTCGGAAAAATCTATGGAGCAAGAAATAGACTATTACCAAAAAGACTTCGAACAATACGTTTTTGACAGTTGGAATGATTTCTTAGCATCTGAAAGAGAAGCATATTCCAGATGGTCACCTCTTTTAGAAGTGGCAGTTAAAGATCTAGGTCTTGAGTTAAACAAGCAAGTCATTTGGCATGCCCGAGGTACAACAGCAAAATATATCATTACCGCTATGCACAAGCATGAAACGGAAGATATATACGACCAAGTACCACCAGGAATTCTTTTGATGAGAGCAACATTACCAAAGGGTATGGATGAGCAACGAACCATGACTTCAGAGATATTTAAAGAAAAAACGAATGGCAAGATTCAAGTGATAAAAGATGCAACTCACATGTTACATTGGGATCAACCTGAAGTGGTAGTCGAGGCTATTAGAAAACACTGGTAAGGAGTACCCTTTCCGAAAATATAAAGGTGGTAATGAAATGAATCTGAATCAATTTGAACTAACGATTAAAGAACTTTTTACAAAAGAACTGTTGGAAGAACATGAGTGTGATTACGGTTTTGTCTGCACGTCCAACAACTCGATTTCAAAGATCGGCTATTGCACGAATCTTACCCTTGAAACCATTGAAGAAGCTATCAAAAATCAAGTAGATTTGATGGTCACTCATCACGATGCTTGGGATTTCCTACATGGTCTGAGAGTTGACTGTGTTGCGAAGCTAAAAGAACATAATATTAGCCACTATTTTATTCACGGACCATTAGACTTTGTCGAGTTCGGTACAAGTACTTCTTTAATGAATGTTCTTGGAATTGATTCAATCAAACAGTACTCTCATTACAAGGACGGTGATGTTCCTGGAATTGGGGAGTTCAGTCATCCAGTTAGCTTTTCAGTATTGGTGGATAGAATGCGCGAGGAATTAAATGAACCCGTAAGAGCTTGGAAAAACAATCAAAAAGGTAGTAAAAGAGTTGGGGTTTTAACTGGTGCAGGGAATTCAACGGATCACATCCGACTGGCATTAAATAGCGGGTGCGACACATACATAACAGGTGAAGCCTCTCTATACACCATCCAATATGCGCAATACGTAGGTATCAATCTTCTAGTTGGCAGCCATACCTTTACTGAAATATATGGAGTTGAAAGTTTAGTGAAGCGGATAAAAGAAATCCATACTGAATTAGAATTAATTCAACTTCATGAGCCTCATTTCGAATTAAACCATTGATTCTAGTTCACATATCCACCTTTTGTATAATGAATTAAGAATTTGAAGAAAACACAAGAATATCGTTTGGTGCGTCAACACCAAACGATTAGGTTCCCTATTTAATGGGATTGGCTATATGAGAGTACTAACCCATCTGAGCTTTAATCAAGGATGGGCTATTTTTATAGTTCAAAGACATCTGTAAGTTTGAAAAAAATTGAGATTTACTGTTATTTCCCTTTTTAAGTTTAGACATCTACATGGCTTTTAAAATACCTTCCCCAATGTGGTTGTGTACCATCGATATCTTTAAACCCATATATATCGGAAAGTTCCCATGTACTGAAAACTCCGCCGGTTTTATCAGCTATATCAGGATCTGAAGCGAGACATTGTATTGCTGCTCCAATGAAATACGGGGTTTCAGATGCAATAAAATGAGGGTCAACTTTAGCTCCCTCTTTCCAATTTTCTTCCGTTACTCCAAATTGTTCAAGCATAGCTTCTGATCGTAAAAAGCCTGGGGTGACTGCGACTGAAACTATATTAAAATCTTTTAAATCCTGTGCCATTGCTTGTGCCATATGTATATTAGATATTTTAGCAAGGCTATAATAGAAGTTACCACGAGGTTTATAATCTACTCCGTCAGTAATTTCAATGATGAGACCACCATTATTTTCTCTAAATAATGGGATACTATAATGTGCAGTTATTATATGTGATTGTACAGCTTGTTTTTGCATTTGAAGTCCCTTATGTAAATCATGTTCTCCCAGAGGTTTCCCCCATTCTGTAAGTGGATCTCCACCCCATACATCATTTACTAAAATATCTAGTCTTCCTTGTTCCTTTTTGACTTGATCAAATAAACCAATTACTTCTGATTCAATAGTATGGTCTACTTTTACAGGTATACCAACTCCACCAGCCTTGGTTACCAATTCTGCTGTTTCTTCAATGGTCTCCCTACGTCCCATTGGTGACTGATTATTTTTTGTCGTTCTTCCTGTCACATAAACTATTGCTCCAGCTTCACCTAATTTAACTGCAATACCTCGACCAGCACCTCGGGTTCCACCAGCTACTACAGCGACCTTCCCTTTTAACAAAAACAAATTGCAACATTCCTTCCAACAAATCCATGTATGTATTTCTTAAGTCCATCAAATCTAATTAATTAATCTGGGTCATGTAATATTCTATAAATCTTATTATCATCCTTCTTTATCATACACGTTGGTTGAAAGTTCTTTAAAAAACCCAATATAAAATTGTATTAAGTAATTTCATTGGTTCTATAAGATCTTTATTTATCAACAATGGATTCTGTTTCATTGTTACATAAATTTACTTTTGGGTTAATGAAATTAGCATTTAAGTACAATAAAAAATACCGTTTTGTAGTTGCACCCAAACGGTCAATGGTAATAGCAGGTTCGCTTCACGGAGATTTGGCTAAATGATAGGAATAACCCATCTGACCGCCTAACTCAAGGATGGGTTATTTTTTTGGTAAAATGAAAGTACTAGCACAATTAATGTAGCAAATAGAAGTTTGCAAATTTAAAAAACACAAACTAACTTAAGCCAAGCCATTTATGAAATAATAAAAGGGTAGCATCCATGCAAAAGAAAAAAGAGATAAATAGGTAAAGGAGCTATCATTATGACACTCAAAACAGCATTACAACATTCACAATCTATTAATTCGAAGGTAGAGGTTTTAGGGGAAGGTGCGTGGCATCAAGCTTGGAAGTTGACGAGCGATCGACATAAACCATCTGTTTTACGAATTCCTAAAAAAATCGCCTATAAAAAGGAGGTTGCTTTCGACGAGTCAGCATTAAGAGCAGAATACGGTGGAACAGAGATTTACTATCGTTATGTAAATCAAGTCGTGTCAGGTGCTGCTCCTGAAATGTTTGTTTATCATGTTTCAAAAGAATTAACCTATACACTGGAATCTTTTGAAGGAAATAATGTGAATTTACATAAATTAAGTAAAGACAATGCACATCAATTGGGTGAAGAAATTGGCCAATTATACCGAAAAGTCGAGCGGGTTGATCAT
>JBFELW010000315.1:0-3500 GCA_041551995.1 Paenisporosarcina sp. | reverse complement strand
TATATAAACGAGCGTTTGTATTGGGAATAGATAAATTCATAGTTGCTTCACTGCCTTTAATGTATATCTTACCTATTATTTTAAAAAATAGCCATCTCTTATCATTCAAGAGATTAGATGGAGGGCTTCACTACAGCGTTTGTAACAACTTACCATTATTAGAAAAGTATAAAACATAGCTAATTTAATCATCAAAAAAAACCACTTCATTTTGTATGAAGTGGTTTTTTTTCATTTAATGATGATCAAGAGATTCTTTTGATAAGTTTTTACCCATTTCACAATAATGGACGAAGACACGTGCTAATTCACGTAAGCGTTCATGAACATCTTCGTCTGTTATCACATTCCCTTCACCAAAGTGACTAGTATGTGTATAGACATAATTTGGAGTTACTAAGCATCTGAAATAGTCCAAGATTGGTTTTAACTGATTTTCGATGACAAGATGATGTTGATATGTTCCACAATTTGCCACAATGGAAACTGGCTTATATCTCATGGTACGCGGGTGTAACATATCAAAAGCATTTTTTAATACACCTGGAATAGACCCTTGAAAAATGGGTGTTGCTAAAACATACCCATCAGCCTCATCCATTTCGTGTACGAAGCGTTGCATATCTTCATTGTATTCGCCAAGTGGGCGACCATCTACGAATTGATGTTTGTATTCAGAAAGCTTTAGAATATCCAACTGCAATTCACTATTCAATTCTTCAATATATACTTTCACTTGCTCGAGGATAGCTCCTGTTTTAGAGCCTAAGATGGTTCCATCTATGAGCAAAATTTTCATATTATTCCTCCTTGATAGGCTTTTCTTTTTTCTATTGTAGCAAAAAGAAAAGCATAAACCCTTCATGGTGCCCCAGAATACGAATAGTTCATTCTTTTGATTGAGATTGTTTCGCTCTGTCTAATTCAATTCGTTCTTGCACTTTTACCATCTCTTTTGTTGGTGGCGTCAAACTGACAACCGTATCTCCGGAACTTGCTTGTATTTCTTTATTCGTCGTATAAAAATCTATTTCTCCATTTTGTTTCAAAATATAAAGAAGCAACGTATCTTCTTCACGTTCTCTTAAGTACTTCGTATAATTATATTGCTCAGTGATTAATGTTTTACGAATAATTTGACCTCTTAACACACGCATATTTAATTGGTAAATTGTCTCGTTTTGATTAAATAAAATGCTCCCACCTAGCGACTGATGAAAATCACTAGCATCTCCCTTATGAAGTGCGGTTTGGAATAATGCATTTCTACCGAGTTCAGGTACGAAATTCGAACAAATAAGTGCATTATATGAATCCATTTCGGTGGCGGCAATTAGAATTGGATATGGTGTTAAATCGACATTATACTCTGTTTGTTCAGAAAGAATTTCACTAACCATCGATTTCACTCCAGCTTTACGTGCATTACTCAAGTGTTCAAACGAATTGTCCATGATTAGTACATGATGATTTAAATCTTGAAGTGACTTCGCTAATTCTGTTGTGAATGAATTTCCACCAATAATTAAAACACCCGGACTTTCTGAAGAAGCTAAATTCAACTTCTTCGCAACCCAACCTATCGTAAATCCATGAGCTACAACTGTAGAAAAGACGAGTGCAAACGTTAAGGCGGTTATGATTCCAGCATCCTTGTAGCCATTCTCTAACATAACGTTTGCAAAATAACCCGACACAGTTAGTGCGACAATTCCTCTAGGCGCAATCCAACCAATTAACGTTTTTTCTTTATTTGTTAGATCAGTCCCAATTGTAGATAACCAAATGGATAATGGACGAACCAAAAACAACATAGCCAATACAAAAGTGATAATCTCCCAATCAAAAATACGTAATAATGTTTGTGGATTTAAAGAAGCAGTCAGCATAACAAATATACTTGAAATCAATAACACTGAAATATTTTCTTTAAAATGTCTCATGTCTTTAATTGAAGCAATATGTAGATTCGCCATTGTGATTCCCATTGCCGTTACAGCAAGCAACCCCGTTTCGTGCATGATTTCATCAGATAATACAAATGTAAATAAGACAACTGCAAAAACCATTGGTGATTTTAAAAACTCTGGTACATTCCCTCGCTCAAACATCCACCCAAGACCACGGCCCACTCCAAAGCCAAGTAAAGCGGCAATAGCAGAAGCAGCAAAGAAAACTAGTAAGGCTTTTAACGTCACCGCATCGTTTGTAAACTGGATAAATTCAAAGGCAAACACGGCTAAGAGGGCTCCGAATGGATCAACAACAATTCCTTCCCACTTTAAAATAGCTGCAGGTCTTGGCTTAAGCTTTGCTTGTCTAAGTAATGGCAATATAACAGTAGGTCCGGTTACGATAAATAGACCCCCAATCACAAATGCCACCGCCCAGGACAAATCAGCTAAATAATGCGCAGCTAGTGAACCTGCGAACCAAGCGATAACAGCTCCTAGTGTAACGATTCTAAGAAGTGGTTTATTAAATCCTCGAATCTCTCTAAAATCTAAATTTAAACTTCCTTCAAATAGAATAATAGCTACTGCTAGGGAAATAATGGGTCCAAATAAGTCTCCAAAACTTTCTTGTGGGTTAATCACACCAAGAATAGGGCCTACAAGTAGTCCTACAATGGACATTAGTACAATAGCTGGCATTCGGAAACGCCAGGCAAACCACTGGGAAGCAATTCCTAAAAAGATAACGAACATTAGGTCAAATAAAAGTGAGTCGATTGGAATCACATCCTCATTATGGTAAGTAGCAAATTACGGTTTTTGATTTTTTTCTGCTGATTCGTCTTCATTTTCAACAAATGTTTCTTCTCTTTTTTCCCAGTCGAACAATTGATCTCTAGGGATTGGAGGTTCTTCTTTTTTCATAATTGGTTTAACTTTGGCAATTTCGTTGGACATGTATATGGCGACATTTTTTTTTGATCCATACAAGGCTTTTTGCATCATTGAAAATGCGACTTGTTTCGATTCAATTGATCTATATTTCTCGAAAGGACCGATTAGTAAAGGATTTAAAACTTGCATCGTACCTTCTCCAATTCGTTCACCTAAGCGGAATTCCTTTCGATTCCCTGTTAATAGAGAAGGTCTAAAAATAGATAATCTCGGAAGTTTCAAATCTATGAGTTGTTGCTCCATCTCCCCCTTTACTCGGTTGTAGTAAATTCTCGAGTTAGAACTTGCCCCCATAGCTGAGATGACTAAGAAATGTCCAATCCCCCTATTTTTAGCCATACTCGCCATCTGAACCGGATAGGTTAGATCTACTTGTTCAAATGCCGCCTTGGATCCTGCAGTTTTCATAGTTGTTCCTAAACAACAAAAGAAATCGTGAGCCACTTCTATGTCCGACTCTTCAATTTCGTTAAAATCTTTTATTTTTACCTCGAGTTTTGGATGTTCAAATATTAATTTCTTTCTTGAAATCACGTGGACTACTGTATACTCATCACTGTCACATAACCATTTGACAAGATGGGAACCTGT
>JBFELW010000314.1:0-3509 GCA_041551995.1 Paenisporosarcina sp. | reverse complement strand
GTTGAGATCTTGATGCCTTTATCTTGAATTTTCAAATCAGCAATTTGATTCCAAGGTGAGTTTGCACCAGCCCACACCACGAATAAGTAATCTGGTTCTGCTTCAATTACCTTTTGTAAGTTAGACGTAAAATCAGTTGCTGCTGGATCTGCATATTCTTCTAGAACAATTTCAGCACCTAGCTCTTCTGCTGCTTTCTTAAATGCTGCAATTCCGTCTCTACCGAATGAATAGTCAGGAGCAAACGTGGCAATTTTAACGCCAGGCTTAGCAATTGCTGCTGCACCCGCAACGGCATCTTGTGATGAGTTACGTGAAGTACGGAAAATGTACTTGTTAAATTCAGCACCTGTAATACTGTCTGCAACTGCTGGTTCAACAACCATAATCTTTTCATATTCTTCTGCTAAAGGTAGGACAGCGAGTGTATCACCTGAACTAGAAGAACCTACTAGGAAATCCACTTCATCTTCTTCGAGTAATTTTGTTGCTTTTTGAACAGCTACTTCCGGTTTTGTTTCAGTATCTTCATAGATGATTTCAATCTTTTTACCCGCCACTTCCATCGTGCCGTCAGTAGCGTATTCAATACCTAACTCGAAGCCTTTTTGTGTTTGTTTCCCGTAAGACTCAAGGGCACCAGTCAACGATGCTAAGACACCAATTTTGATTGTTCCGCCTTCCTCTGTGTTATTTTCTCCACTTACTGGAACTTTAGTTGTATCCGTGTTGCTACATGCTGTGCTGAAAACCAGGACAAAAGTTAATGCTAAAAATAACCATGACTTTCTTTTCATGAAAATCCCCTTCCCCTATTTTGCTTTTGTAAGCGTTTTCTTGCTAGTGTTTATTCTATAGAATAGTAGTTACAAAAGAGTTACAACCTTAAAATGTAACTGATTAATGTCTAGGTACTATAAACAGTGAACAAAACCCATCTACAAAAAGCCTAAAACCGGTTCATTGTGAATATTAAGTCGCACCTAAAAAATCCTGTTTCGAGAAGTTCTCAAAACAGGATTATGAGTAACCCATTGTTATTAGTTCATACATTTGTTCTGTAGTTTCCATTGGTTTTAAATCAAATTCATCCAATAACATCTTCACACATCTTTCATACCACATGATGGCTAAGGACCGATTGTGTTTCTGGTCGTGTGCATACATTAACAGTCGGTATGCTTCTTCCCATGTATTATCAATTCTTAGTAGTTTCTCTGCCCAATAAATAGTTTGGTCAAATTGCTGTAGCCGAGTAGAATTTTGTGCTAACTTCTCGATAATTTGTAGATAGGTGTGATGGAAATGGTCTCTTTCAAATTGAAACCAATCGCAAAGGGTTTGTTCTAAATAGAAAGAACCTTTATAGAGTGAAACGGCTAATTTCAGTAACGCGATGGCTTTCTCAGGGATACGTTCATCGAGACCTTGAGAAGCTAACTGTTGAAACTTTTGAACATCACTGACTATCACTGCATTAGGCTGAATCCGATACATTGTCTGCTTGCGAATGATAAAATAGGACTCTGCTCGAGGTGATCTTTCTGGCTCCAATACATTGTATAGTGCATTAAGTGCCACTTTAAAGTCACGGTTGGCTGTTTTTTCTTCTTGGTTCGCAAATAGTTCTCTTATAAGCTCCTCTTTTGGTACGAATCGATCTCGGTGTATAAATAAATAAACAAAAAGATCCTTTGCTCTTTCTCTTTGCCATTTACGATCATCCACTTCGTCTAATCCTAGTTTAAGTGAAATAGGACCTAGTAATTTAATGTGTAACGTATATCCTGGATAAGTAACATCATGTGCAACGTGTAAATGATAACCAATATATTTAATGTTCTCATCATCGTGTACTTTCTTTAGTGCATACTGAATTAAAGGGTAGAATTGTTGCATATCAAAAGGGCCATACAGAGTTAATCTTTCGATAAAAAAGGTATAGTTTTCTTCTACTAGCAATCTTGCAAATTCCTTTATCTCTGCAAAGAAAGTACTTTCGTCTTTTATTTTAAATGCACAAGTACTTATCCAAAAGGACGCTACCATCAAACCATATGAATCTCCACAAAGGGTAAAATCATCTTGTGCTTGTTTTGCATAGCTTATTGCTTTTTCATGCTGGTTGGAAGAACAAAAAATGATGGCAAGTCCAATTTTTATATAGGCAGAAAACCAAGAATCATAAACAGTCTCAGTCTCTCTTAAACCTTTCTCCGCCAGGACGAAGGCATCGTAATGATTATTTTGCTTTGCTTTTAAAAGAGCAAGTCCTAAATAAGGCTCAGCTTTCCCACGAGAAACATTCATTTGATCCATTTTTTCAATCGCTTGTAGATACAAGCGCTCTGGAGAATCTAAAAAATGGTGACCGCCTACACTTTCTGCGTGACCTTTTCGAATCAACCCAACTGCCTCAACAAATCCAGATTTTTCACGTATTCCACTTTCAATTCCTTTAATGGCATAATAACTAGCATTAGAAAGTTCCCCTACCATTGCATTGAGAAGTGCTAATAATACTGCTGTCTCTCGGTGAGAATCAGGTACTAAATCTTCTTCTCGCATTCGGTTTTCTAACAGATGAAGAGAAGAAGTGAGTTTTCCCATTCTTAATAAAATTCTTGCATCTAGATTACCATCGGTTATTAAATCCTCAGGTAATTGTTCTTCTTCAATAAAAGCTTTTGCTTCCCTCGTTTTACCTAGATTAACGAGATTTTCTGCAAATTGTCGTTTTAAATTATACATATCAGTTTTTGACATAGTAGTCGTTTGGTTTGCAAAGGCTATAGCTTTTGCTAAATGTGGGTCAGCTAAACCAGGCTGAATCGTATCTAAATAAATATGGGCAAGCCCTGCATGTGCATAGCTCATGTAAAAAGCATCTTTATTTAAAGTTGCAAGCTCTAAACTTTTTTGATATGCCTGCTTCGACTTTTCATAATACGCTCGATAACGATTCGCTTCTCCTTCAAAATAATACAGAGCTGGATACTTCTCAAAATAATCAGAAGGTATTTCTTTTAAACTCTCCATGATTAAATCAAATTGTCCTAACTTTAATAATTTTGGCGCAGTTTCCATAACAATCTGACTAATAAAATGTGAATCTTCACTTTGGAGTGCATGATAAATAGCATGAATCGAGTCACCTTGTTCTCCAAAATGTTTAGATGCTAATTTATGTGCTTGCTGATATTCTTGATAATTGGTTAATTTCCACTTGGTCATTAAATACTGTTGGAATAATGCATGATAACGAAATACCGAATCTTCACCTAGCTGTTGAATGAAACCATGGTGACTACGGAACAACTGTAAGAATCCAGCTGCTTCTTCACCATGCAGCAATTCGATGAATTCTTGAGAAAATGTAGGGAAAATTGAAAATTGTAAGAGCCACTTCTGTTCATGTTCTTTATATCTGGTAAACACTTCTTCAGATAAGTAGTGAAATAAATCTTCTAATGCTGGTTTAAGAGAAACATCAAATGTGCTGTTTTCAC
>JBFELW010000313.1:0-3537 GCA_041551995.1 Paenisporosarcina sp. | reverse complement strand
CATCTACGTAGTATCTGTAGATGGCATTTACTCAATTAATTAATGAATATGACGATAAACACCGACTACTCTACCTAATATGGAAACTTGGTTAACAATAATAGGATCCATGGAAGAATTTTCAGGTTGAAGACGGAAATGTGATTTCTCTTTATAGAAGCGCTTTACTGTTGCCTCATCATCTTCTGTCATGGCTACAACAATATCCCCGTTATTAGCGGATTGCTGTTGTTTTACAACTACATAATCTCCATTTAGAATACCTGCTTCAATCATACTTTCTCCCATGATTTCAAGCATAAATAAGTTATCCTCAGAAGAACCAAATGTATTTGGTAGTGGAAAGAATTCTTCGATATTTTCAATTGCAGTGATTGGTAAACCAGCTGTGACTTTACCGATAAGAGGGACATGAAGAACACTTGATTTTAAAGAAGAGAATTCTTCCATGTCTAAAATCTCAATCGCCCTTGGCTTTGTTGGATCTCTTCGAATAAGTCCTTTGCTTTCTAAGCGCGCGAGATGACCATGTACAGTAGAACTTGATGCTAAACCAACTGCTTCTCCAATTTCTCTTACGGAAGGTGGATATCCTTTTTTACGTACCTCATCTTTAATGAAAGTTAATATGTCTTCTTGTCTTTTAGATACTTTTTTCAACTGGTTCACCTCTTTTTAGGTATGTTGTCAACTACTAAGATTAGTATATCAATTGAAAATAAAAAATGCAAACATAGGTTCTAGTTATTCATTGACAAGAAACGTATGTTCGTTTTATAGTAAGGATATATATTCAGAACATACATTCTGTTAAGGGGGACTTTTAATGAGTTGGGTAAAAAACAATCAATTTGTGGCTTTATTAATAAGTGTAATGATTACTTGCTCTGCTGTGTTTAGTTTAACAATCATAAATTCTGTGGAATACTATAATGAGGTTTTTATTAACGATGGAGATACTTTATGGACTTTGTCTGATCAATATAGAGGCAATACACCAAAACAAGCTTGGATATCCGAAGTGATGTTAGCAAACCGTTTAGAAAACCAATTAATTCAAGCAGGGGATATGCTCAAAATACCAAATAACCTTGAACAATATGAAGCTGGTCATGGAGTAGAGGTAGCAGGAAATTCAAAATGATTATAAATAAAAAAACTGCTGTCCTATATTGTAGAGTGAGTACAGAAAAAGAAACGCAGGAAAAATCATTAGTTCGCCAAGAAGAAGAATTAAGAGCGTTTGCAAAAGAACTGTATACAATAAAAGAAGTTTTCACGGATCAACATAGCGGGTATTCTGTTGAACGTGAGGGATTATTAGATATGTTGGACTATGTAAAAGTGCATTCTATAACAACTGTCTGCATACAAGATGAAACCCGTTTAGGGAGAGGTAATTCTAGAATGGCTGTGTTACATCTTCTAAAGAAAACAGGCGTTCAGGTGGTTTCTATGCATGATGGTGGAGCTATTCAAATGAATGAGATGGATTCAATGATGCTTGAGATATTGGCACTTGTTGAGGAATATCAAAGAAAACTTCACAATGCGAAAATCAGGCGTGGAATGAAAAGAGCTGTAACTCAAGGATATAAACCTGAAAAAAACTTAAAAGATCAAGGTAATCCGGAAGGTCGAGAACGTAAAGACATTCCGATTGAAGAAATTGTGAAACTCCGAAAAAATGGTCTAACTTACGAAGAAATTGCCTCTACTCTAAGAGGGTTTGGTTTTGCTGTGAGTAAGGCCACAGTGCATCGTAGATATCAGGAATATTCCGAAAGGCTAGAAGGCTAATTGCTTGCACTTCTAGCCTTTTTTGCATACCTTTAATAAAGGTTATTACGAGGAAGGAGTGAAAATGATGTTATCTCCAGAAAAACTCTCTCGGATTAATGAACTATCTAAGAAATCTAAATCCATAGGACTTACCATGGAAGAAGCAAAAGAACAAACAAGTCTTCGCAAGGAGTACTTAGAGACATTTCGTTCTTCAATGCGAGATACGATAGAACATGTCAAAGTTATTGATCCCGATGGAAATGATGTGACTCCAGAGAAAGTTAAAGCAACAAAGGCTAAAAATTTTTTAAATTAAAGAACATTTCACTAAGGATTGTCAGCGCTTCAAAAGTTGACTACACTATAGTGAGACAAATACTCTGTGTCAGAAAGGATGTCATGTCAAACTATGTCTCAGCATGTAGATCAGTTAGCCATAAATACAATCCGTACCTTATCAATTGATGCAATTGAAAAAGCCAATTCAGGTCATCCAGGTTTACCAATGGGGGCTGCGCCAATGGCGTATACGCTATGGACAAAATTCTTACGTCATAATCCACAAAATCCTACTTGGTTTAATAGAGATCGATTTGTTCTTTCGGCAGGTCATGGATCTATGTTGCTTTATAGCCTTCTCCATTTAAGTGGATATGACTTACCTATGGAAGAAATTAAAAAGTTCCGTCAATGGGGTTCTAAAACACCTGGACATCCAGAAGTGGGGCATACAGTTGGCGTTGAAGCAACGACGGGTCCTCTTGGTCAAGGAATTGGTATGTCTGTAGGAATGGCAATGGCAGAGCGTCATTTAGCTGCAACTTACAATAAACCAAATCATGAAGTGGTTGACCATTTCACATATGCTTTATGTGGTGATGGAGACTTGATGGAGGGTGTAGCAGCAGAAGCTATTTCGCTTGCTGGACACTTGAAACTAGATAAACTGATTGTTCTATATGATAGTAATGATATTTCTTTAGATGGAGATTTAGATAAATCATTCTCTGAAATAGTTCAAAAACGATTCGAATCAAATGGTTGGAACTATATCCGTGTTTCAGACGGAAACTCAGTCGAAGACTTAACAAATGCAATTGATTCCGCAAAAAACCATTCAGGTCAACCAACACTTATTGAAGTGAAAACGATTATTGGTTTTGGTTCACCTAATAAATCAGGGAAATCAGATGTTCATGGTGCTCCACTTGGTAAAGAGGAGTCTTTATTAACGAAGGAAGGCTACAAATGGACATTTGAAGAAGATTTCCATGTTCCTAAAGAAGTCTATGCTACGTTTAAAGAAGCAACAGAACAACTCGGTACTTCAAACGAAAATAAGTGGAATGATTTACTTGAATCTTATAAAGAAGCATACCCGGAATTGGCACAACAATTAGAAGTAGCTATTTCTGGTAATCTTCCAGAAAACTATGATGCTGATATTCCAGTTTATGAAGCGGGTAATTCAATTGCGACACGTTCTTCATCAGGAGAAGTATTAAATGCTATTGCCAAAACAGTTCCTTCAATTTTTGGAGGTAGTGCTGACTTAGCTGGTTCTAATAAAACCAACCTTAAAAATGCAGGAGACTTTGCCGCAGATTCTTATGAAGGACGAAATATATGGTTTGGCGTACGAGAATTTGCAATGGGTACGGCATTAAATGGTATGGCTCTTCATGGTGGCTTACACGTATTTGGTGGTACATTCTTCGTATTTAGCGACTATGTAAGACCTGCTATACGTTT
>JBFELW010000312.1:0-3540 GCA_041551995.1 Paenisporosarcina sp. | reverse complement strand
GAAAAAATTAGCTATTTCTGGTGGCGGTCGTTGCAATGTTACGAATCGGTTAACACAAGAAGAGATTGTTAAGCATATTCCGGGCAATGGTCGATTTTTATATAGTCCATTCTCTGTATTTAATAATGAAGATATTATTACCTTTTTTGAGGGCCTTGGTGTCGAATTAAAAGAAGAAGATCACGGGCGAATGTTTCCTGTATCCAATCGTGCACAAGACGTAGTAGATACACTGATTAGACAGTTAGAAAAATTGCGTGTAGAGGTTTTATTCGAAAGGCCAGTTGCAAAGCTTCTAATGACTGATGAAAAAGTACAAGGTGTACGCTTAAAAAGCGGTGAAGAAATATTGAGTAAAGCTGTGGTCCTTGCAGTTGGAGGTAAAGCAGTGCCTCAAACGGGTTCAACCGGCGATGGTTACCCTTGGGCTGAGCGAGCTGGACATACGGTTACCACGCTATACCCAACTGAAGTCCCATTATTGTCAGATGAGCGGTTTATTCGTTCAAAAGAGCTTCAAGGATTAGCCCTTCGCGATGTCGCCGTTTCCGTATTAAATAAAAAAGGCAAAACACTTATCACTCACCAAATGGACATGCTATTTACCCATTTTGGAATCAGTGGACCCGCTATTTTACGGTGCAGTCAATATGTAGTTAAGGAACGTATGAAAAATGGAGAACAACCTGTTGACATGGTCATTGACTCGTTACCAGCAGAAAATGCTGAATCTACTTTTCAAATGCTGGTGAAGTTGATGAAAGATGATGCGAAGAAATCAGTAAAAAACGTTTGGAAAGGTGTCGCACCTGAACGATGGTTACTATTTTTACTGCAACGTGCAGGAATTGAAGGAAATGAAATTGGTGCAAATTTATCAAACGAGAAAGTGCGTGTTTTAGCTGGATTGCTCAAATCTTTTACAATGAAGGTAAATGGCACACAACCGATTGAAAAAGCATTTGTTACAGGTGGTGGCGTGTCTGTAAAAGAAATAGAGCCTAAAACTATGGCTTCTAAGAAAAAACCTGGTTTGTACTTCTGCGGTGAAATTTTAGACATACACGGCTACACAGGTGGATATAATATTACCGCTGCTCTGGTTACAGGGAAAATTGCAGGAATGAGTGCAGCAAGATTTGCAAAAACCATCCCATATGTACCCGTACAATATGATTGAAATGAATGAAGGAATCACTTTTCTAAGTGATTCCTCTTTTTTATTAGTTGTGATTTTGTATAGGTGGATGGTCTAAGTCCAGCTCTGATGATTTCATGTCCTATTTGGTTCGATGCCCATTCACCTGGGAACGGACAGGGTTTTCCGCCACAAGGTAGATTTCAGTATCAATGTTCATGTGGACAATTAAATAGAAGTACAAAAAACCGCAATCAAGTAAATACTCGATTGCGGTTTTTTCTATTCCCCACCGTAGGTAACGGCAATAGCTAGAGATATCAATGTAAAGACAAAAACACTAATAGCTATGCGTTTACCTGACTTTGTTATCTCGGGATTTCTTAAAATCGTAAATAGCTTCCATGAAAAGGCAATTAATATTATTAAAACGACTATATAAATGGGTTCCATTATCCCACCACGATGTTCACTAACTTGCCAGGAATGGCAATTATTTTTTTGATATCTTTACCTTCAAGAATTTCGATTACTTTTGAATCTTCTAGCACTGCTTTTTCCAACTCATCTTTTGAGAAGTCCTTACTCACAATTATTTTCGTCCGGACTTTCCCGTTAAATTGGATCGCCATTTCGATTTCATTTTCCACTAATTTTGACTCATCGAATGTTGGCCATGCCACGTATGAAATGGATTCATTTGACCCAAGTTTTTCCCATAGTTCTTCAGCAACATGTGGTGCAAGAGGTGCAAGAAGTTGTACAAATCCCTTCACATAGTTAACTGGAATAACAGGTGCTTTATAGGCTTCATTAATAAAGACCATCATCTGTGAAATTGCTGTATTGAAACGAATACCATCATAGTCTTCTGTCACTTTTTTCACAGTCTGATGGTATATTTTTTCAAGTGTTTCATCGTTAGATTCAACGATTTTAGAGCTAACAGTACCATCTTCATTCATGAATAAACGCCACACACGGTCAAGGAAGCGTCGTGCACCGTCTAATCCATTTTCTGACCAAGCGATGGATGCATCAAGCGGTCCCATGAACATTTCATACAAACGGAGAGTATCGGCACCATGGCTAGCCACGATATCATCTGGATTCACAACATTGCCTTTGGATTTCGACATTTTTTCGTTGTTCTCTCCTAAAATCATTCCTTGATTGAATAGTTTTTGGAATGGCTCTTTCGTTGGAACAACTCCGATATCATACAGAACTTTATGCCAGAAACGAGCATACAACAAGTGAAGAACTGCGTGCTCTGCTCCTCCAATGTAAATATCGACTGGCAACCAACGTTTGATTAACTCAGGATCAGCTATTGCTTGATCGTTATTTGGATCAATGTAACGAAGGTAGTACCAGCAACTACCTGCCCAGTTTGGCATTGTATTTGTTTCACGACGACCCTTCATTCCTGTTTTCGGATCTACAACACTTACCCAGTCCTCAATCTTAGCAAGTGGTGATTCACCTGTTCCACTTGGTTTAATGTCTGTTGCTGTTGGTAATATAAGTGGCAATTCTGCTTCATCAATTGCAGTAATTGTTCCATCTTCCCAGTGGATTACCGGGATTGGTTCTCCCCAATAACGTTGGCGGCTAAATAACCAGTCGCGAAGACGATATGTGATTTTCTTTTCACCTGTACCTTTTTCTTCAAACCATGCAATTGCCTTTTCAATGGCTTCTGTTTTTTCAAGACCATTTAAGAAATCAGAGTTTATATGCTGACCTTCGCCTGCATAAGCTTCTTTTTCAATATCACCACCTGCTACTACTTCAACAATTGGTAGATTAAATTCCTTCGCAAATTCATAGTCACGATCGTCATGTGCTGGAACAGCCATAATTGCACCAGTACCATATGTTGCTAATACATAATCTGCAATCCATATCGGCATTTTCTCACCATTAATAGGATTAATAGCATAGGCTCCGGTAAATACACCTGTTTTAGACTTAGCTAAATCTGTCCGCTCTAAATCGCTTTTCAATTTAACAGACTCCACGTACTGAGCAACTGCTTCTTTTTGACTTTCAGTCGTAATGTCTTTCACTAATGAATGTTCAGGTGCAAGTACAGCGTAAGTAGCACCAAAAATTGTGTCTGGACGTGTAGTAAATGCACGGAATGAATGACTAGTTCTATCAATGTTAAATGTAAGTTCAGCACCTTCAGAACGTCCTACCCAGTTGCGTTGCATATCTTTAATACTTTCTGGCCAATCCAGGTCTTCCAAATCCTCAATTAAGCGATCTGCATAAGCTGTAATTTTTAACATCCATTGCTTCATTGGACGTCTTTCAACAGGGTGACCTCCACGTTCAGACAACCCATTAATCACCTCTTCATTTGCAAGCACTGTTCCTAATGCTGGACACCAGTT
>JBFELW010000311.1:0-3548 GCA_041551995.1 Paenisporosarcina sp. | reverse complement strand
GCTATCCATAGTAAAGCTTCATTTGAGCAAGCACTGACCATAGTATGTGCATGTTCATTTAAATGATTTATGGATTTAGCAAACAATAAACCAAAAAGATAAGATGGTTCATTTGGCGTGATGTCAATGCGATCAGAAAGTTCGATATATGAGGGAGCTTCTAAAACAAGTAACTTCCCCTCTGCAGGGATACGTAATTTCTTTTCGTTTTCAAAAATCATTCTTTATCCTCGCTTCAACGGTTCAATTACTTTTTCTAAAGCCATTCCTCTAGATCCTTTTACAAGTATCAGGCTCTCAGAAGTTGTTTCAGAAGTAAGCTTTTGGATGATCAACTCATAGTTGGATTCGGTCCACATTAACCGATTTTCAGACCAAGTTTTTTGTAACACGTCATATAACCATTTCATACGGGAACCGAATAAACAAACCCCTTTAATGGAGTCCATTTTTAGAGATTGGGCTATTTCCTCATGAAATTGTTTTTCATTTTCACCCAACTCCAACATATCCCCAAGTACAACCCATTTTTCGTTACGAATCGTTGTTTCATTTACAAAAAGAAGTGCTGCTTTCATGGATGTAGGTGCTGCATTGTAGGCATCATTTACAAACAGCGCACCGTTTGAAGCTGGAATCACTTCCATTCTCATATCTGTTAAAGAAACATGTTGTAATGACTGTTGAATTTGTTTAATTGAAAGCCCCGCTTCATTTGCAATCAAAATAGCGACTAAGGCATTCTTTACCTGATGTTTACCTAAAACAGGTATTGAAAAAGTTCCTGAGAGAGCTCCTGCCAAGTTAAATTGACTGCCACGCTCTGTTGCTTGAATAGTAGCGGCTGACAAATCATTTAGAGCCTCATAACCAAACGAAACAGCAGACCCACTAAACATGTCTACAAAGGGAGTGAGCAATGGCTCATCGCCATCATAAAATAATTTCCCTTGTTCATCTAAACCCTTTACAATTTCAAATTTCGCTTTTGCAATTCCTTCTCTTGAGCCGAGATCCTGCAGATGCGCTTCTCCTATATTGGTAATGGCTACATAATGAGGTTTCGCTAGTTTAGATAAGAATTCAATTTCACCATACCCACTCATTCCCATCTCCAAGACAGCAAATTGCGCATCTTCATGAAGAGCTAAAATGGTTAATGGTAATCCTAAATTGTTATTAAAGTTTCCAGCCGTCTTTTGCACGCGAAAATATGGAGATAAGACGCCCGCTATTAAATCTTTTGTGGACGTCTTCCCATTTGACCCTGTAATGCCAATGAATGTAGCTTTATGTTCTGTACGGTATGCTTTGGCCATCATTTGAAGTGCTAATTCACAATTCTCAACCACGATAATGGGTAAATTGAGAGGTGGATTTGGCTCATCTTTTTGCCATAGAGCAGCAGATGCACCTTTTTCAAATGCTTGCTGAACATACTGATGTCCATTCACCCGCTCTCCTTTGAAAGGAATGAATAAATCACCAGGTTGAATTGTTTTCGTATTAATAGAAACACCTGTAACGGTAACGTCGTTTTGATTATCAAGCTCTTTCTCTAACCAAACCGCAAGTTGTGATAATTGTTTTTTCATTTAATCCACACTCAATCCATTTTATAGTGAAGCTGTTGTTTTTCAGCATGACGCTCAACAGCTAAATCAATTAATTGTTTAATAAGTTCTGTGTAGCTGACTCCTGTATGTTGCCACAACAGAGGAAACATACTATACGGTGTAAACCCTGGAAGGGTATTCACTTCATTTATAAGTACCTCTTCGTCATCTGTTACAAAGAAATCAGCCCTCACCAGACCTGCACAATCTAGAACTTTGAAAGCCTTTATAGCCATTTCTTGCATCGTATTTTCAAGCGCGATTGACGTCTCGGCCGGAATAATCATAGCCGTGTTTCCATCATGGTATTTTGCTTGGTAGTCATAAAATTCTGTCAAAGGTTTAATTTCACCAGACACTGAACATTTAGGCATATCATTCCCAAGAACACCCATTTCAATTTCTCGTGCTTTAATTCCTTGTTCGATAATGATTTTACGATCATATTTTAACGCAAAGTCAACTGCTGCAATTAGTTCCTGACGTGTTGATGCTTTACTGATTCCTACACTCGACCCCAAGTTTGCCGGTTTAACAAATACGGGCCAAGATAATGTGTTCTCTACTTCTCCAACCCACTTGTCTTGGTTATTTTGCCATTCTCTTCGAATGAAATGAACAAATGGAACTTGTTTAAGTCCAGCTTGTGCAAACAATTGTTTCATCACGACTTTGTCCATACCTGCTGAAGATGCCAATACTCCGTTACCGATATAAGGTAAATTCATGACTTCTAAGAGACCCTGAACTGTGCCGTCTTCTCCATTAGGGCCATGTAGTACCGGGAATATAACATCTAAAAATGGTTCACTTTCAGATGAAGATTCAGTGGTTGCTTTTTCCGAGGGTAAAAAGTTAGAAATATTATTTGGCAACGCTTCTCCAGTTTCATTTTCAAATTGTAATTGTTCAATGGAGTCCGCTGGTGCTTTAAGCTGAGCGCCTTTTCTCCATTCTCCTTCTTGTGTTATATAAATTGGGTATACTTCATACTCACTAAAATCCAATGCATTTGTAACTGCCCGTGCTGTTGATAAAGAAACCTCATGTTCTGCTGATTTCCCACCGTATAGTAAACCAATTCTTTTTTTCATTTATATATACCTCCACATGTTGGATAATTCTAGTTTATCATGTACTACCATACCCATGAACTCCCGTTAAAAAACAATCCCTTGCACTCATTTATGCAAGAGATCGTAATCAAAAGCTAATGGTTTCTTCCGGACTTTCACTTAATATTGTAGATAATTCGTTCCATATTTCATCAAGATAAACTGAATCAGGTAATAAACGGATTTCAACATCATACACTGTTTTTGGCTTATCTAGTTTGTATAAGGATAGAAGTACTCCCTCTTTTAATAACGGACGAAGCCCTTTGTATCGATCTAGTAAGAATGCAGGTAATACGTCTTTTTGCTTACGTCTCCAGAAAGCAGAGCCATTTTCTTTCGTACGTATTACTTGGTTTATCACATTTACCACTAAGTTCTCCGAATCCTCTAAATCTCGAAAATAAATTTTAGTCACACTCTCTTCTTCGTCAGTCAAATACACGTAACGATTCTGTAGCTGATGATAAAAAGGTGAGCGAATGGGTTCTTGCTTATGTCCAATATATAATAGTTCAGCCTGTTCTTGAGGTGTTAACGTTTTTAACTTACGCTCTTCTTCAAAGTCAATCCATCTTAAATCAAAAGGGGCATCTGAAAACTCTCTTGTAAATACGCCTATTTCATCGTCTGGAACAAACTCTAATTGAGTATGCATATTAAATGAACCGTCTTCGTATTGATGCTTTAATAATAGTAGATGCTGCAAAGGACCTGCACACTGCACAAATTCTTGCATGGACAATCCACTAAAAACGACGAATTGATCGATTTCATTCATATGTATGTAAATATGGTGAATGTAATCGGCAGCGTC
>JBFELW010000310.1:0-3583 GCA_041551995.1 Paenisporosarcina sp. | reverse complement strand
TTGTTAAAACCAATATGTAATAATATTGCAGTAAGTAAGATACTAACCCTATTAACAAACATGTTTACCATTACATCTAATTAAAATGCTTCTGTTGTTTCATGTAATAAACAGTATTTAAACCAAAGCATATATCAGTGCAACTAGCCCGTTTTATATAGAAATGGGCTCTTCCTTAACTTTTAACTTTCCGGCTGCGTTTTTTCAAGTGGTTTAACCGCTCTAATCATTTTATGTTCTAAAAAGAATTCTTTGTAAAAATTTCTCATGCAATAACTAACATATTCCCCAACATTTTTTACAGAGATTCTATAAGGTGTTACACAGCCACTTATATCATTAGGATCAAGTAAAGGAACAGAATTTTTTGTAGGGGTTTCTGTTACAAGTTTTTCCCCCGAATGTAAATACTTTGACCTCTTATCATAATAGACAATAAATTCTTTAACTAGCTCTTTTGGCAAGTACCTTGATGTAAATTGTTTAACTCTTTTTCCAATCTGGAACTTAGATTGTCCACAATCTGAACATTTATCTTCTTCAAAACCTATTAAAGTTATCACCTCCAAAGCTGAAAGATAAAGTGTAGTAGCTATTTCAGTTTTGTTTCCACCTCCTAGTGAAATTAACTGTCCCTCTCTTCCCATATAAAGTGACTCTTCCATTGCTCTTCCAGTATGAAAATGACTACATGCTTTTAAAAACAACTCATGTTCCTGTGATAGCTCATCTATACCTGTTAACATTTCAATAAATTTGTATCCTTCTCTGGAAATTAAGATATTTTTCTCATCCATTGAAATATTATCTATGTAATCTTTATCTTCTTGAAAGAGTTCTTCTTCATGAGAAACTGTATTTTCTTTTGGCTTATTGGGAGTTCTTCTAAAAATCGCGTTAGTTTCTACTGACAAAAAATCCAATAGATTTGTAACTTTTTTAAAAAATAATCCACTTCCTTGATTCTCATCATAGGCAGAGACATTACAAGTAAATATATTTTCACCATCATCAGTGGACTTAATTGAAAAATTCACATTTGTATATTGCATAATAGGATAAGATGCTTTGATCCCTGTTGAATAATTGTATGTTTTGAGCAAACCAATATTTTCTTGAGCTGTCTTTACTACTTTTTCCAGCCTAGTATAAAGCTCAGTTCCTTTGTCTATTGGCTCTTCCTCAAAAGTTTTCCAGAAGAAAAGATTGTTAATAGTTCCTCTTTCTTTGTAAGTAATTCCAGAGGTTAAGGGATGATTCATGTCAATATTCATGGAACCAAAAATTATTCTGTTTTTTTCTCCTTGCTTAAGTGGAGAGTAATACCATCCACAAGTTCCAAATTCCTTAACCATTTCTGCCCAAAGACTTTTTAAAAATTCATTTGATTCTTCTGTATTTTTTGTTCCAATATGAATTTCCATTCTCTTTACCTCCCTTTTGACATCTCAAGTTCTATTTGCAATGAAACTAGTTCCATTTCAATGTAACTTACAATTAGTTTAATAATCATTTTTAAATCTTGTACATCTTTTTCATGCCACTTTCTCTCATAGTGAGACTCATCATTACCTAGCCAAGCTGCTTTTTCAGCTAATGAAGATACTTTAGGATGCACAACATATCTCTTAATACATCCTCTTAACATAGTATCCTTAATCTCTCCTTCATCATTTGGATGCATGGATATAGCATAGTCTTTAACTAAAAATTCCAGAGATTTTCTGTAACCTGCTCCACAAATTAAATCTAAACCTTCTTTCTCTGCATGGTGGGCTTGCTGATATATTTTGATAAACCTAGGAGACAGGTTTTCAATTTCAGCAGGAAAAGAAACAATTTCTTTACTATATGGATAATATCTATTAATTACATAATCAGAGGTTTGATTAATGGCCGTACACTCTCTTTCTATATATTCCACAACAAATAAAGACTCACAATTTTCCCTTGGACATCCACATAGCACTTCAGCATATTGAAAGTTTTTCAAATACACCAATAAATATTCAGGAGTAATACCGTATCTACAAATTGGACAAGTATCAGGGTATGAAACAAACTGTTTAAAATTATGGATAAAATCCATGCTTTCAGATAAATAAAATATTTTATGTTGATAGTAACTTCCCACCTTAAAACCTCATCTCTTATATTTTCTTAATGATTTTCGACCAAGTAAGTAGAAGTTATAACAAGTTTCTTCATGAACATATCCCCAAATATCTATATTTCTAGTTCTTAATCATTCACCTATATTATCTATCATATATTCCCTCAACTCATCATCCACACAATACACATAACAACCCTTCATCCCCCTTGTCATCAGCGTCTTATATGTGTTTCTCACTAGTTGATCAAGAGGGTCGATTTCATATTTTTTCTTGGGCTTGGCAGGTCTGGCACCTTTATCTTTGAAGTTCTCTCGTTTGACTTCGATTAGTTGAGTTTCTGGGTTGTAGGTTAGGTCATTACCGATGATGACGCCGACGTATTCCATTTCTAGACCTTGAACGGTATGGATGCAGCCGATTTGGTAGGAGCCCTCGGGATGGATTGCCCAGTCGATACGTGCTGGATCATTCCATGGCATGGCAAAGTCATGTACTTCAATGACGACGTCTTTGGATAACTCGCCGTTCACTGGAGTGGTAATCCATTCCCATGCATATCCTGCGAGTAATCTACCTCCCTTGTCTTCCACTACTTTTTCAAGTAATTCATGAGGAGAGTCGACTAGTTGAAAATCAAAATCTCCATCTAGTTGGATATCTTGTTTTCGATCGTATAACAGATTGTCCAACCATTCGAGGTAATTACCTGATCCTGCACAACGGAATTGGGAGTCAAGCTCGACTACATGTACGGTTGAATTTTGCTTTTCTGCTTCTTCCTCTAATAATTCAAAGCGGCCTATGTCTTTATTTGAAATGACTTGTTCGTCATCGATAAAGAACACGCTTAGTCTGCTTGAACGAATAATCTGAGTTGCTTGGTTTTCACCTTCAATTTTCTTTTTCATATGGCCTTGATTCTTCAGACGATGTGCTTCGTCACATACGAGAACATTAAAATAATTGTTGGGTGTTTCTACATACGATGCAGAACCTTTAAATAAGCTACGAATTTCAACAAAGCCGCTTCGGCCAATCAGCTTCTTTCGCAGTATCTCTCGAAACGATTGGTTTGGCGTGATGTACTCGATAGTTGCTTCTTCACCTAACAAGAAGTTCATTAGATTCAGTCCGATAACCGACTTACCTGTACCAGGACCACCTTTAATAAGTATCGTGTGCTTTTCATCCGATGCCAGATCTAAATTTTTATAAATTGATAACACTTTTTCATAAGCCACTTTTTGTTCATCGAGCAAAATAAATTCTTCGTTACCTTCAAATAAAGAATTGACTGCTTCTACTAATCGCTTAGAAGGTTTTATTTTACCTTCCTCTATTTTCTTAGCAATTTCCGTACCTTTTCCTTCAGATACCGAATCTTTAATCATCTTCATTAAAATTTGATCATCGAATTGAAAATAAATCGGTGATTGTTCTACATAGGATGCGTAACGCTGATCAAG
>JBFELW010000309.1:0-3621 GCA_041551995.1 Paenisporosarcina sp. | reverse complement strand
GATAAAAGAAGTCCAAGAACAAGGTAAAACTATAGTGGCTGTACTGAGTTTTATTGATCCATTTGTACATGTGGCTGCAAAACTATCTAAAGAATTAGGGGTAACAATCGTGGATCCAGAACCGTTACTGAAGATGGAAGATAAGATTTTAACACGTAATCTCTTAAAAGGTCTTCCGATCTCTCCTTATTATGCTACGTATCGAATTGAAGATCCCAAACGAACATTTATTGAAAAACAAGTTGGAAAATACCCTCTCATTGTAAAAACTCCTATTTCTACTGGCTCTAAAGATGTATTGTTAGTCAAAAATGACCAGCAATTAGAGCGCACTATAAATACTTTATCGGTGAAAGGCGCAAAAGAGTTATTAATAGAAGAATATTTAGATGGTCCACAGTATTTAATTGAGGTATGTGTGTTTAATGGGGAAATTCATATCATTGGGGTGCTTGAACAGAAAATCACGTTGTTCGAACGTTTTATTGTCACTGGATATTGTTTGTTAGGAGATATGGAAAAGGCTTTTTATAACAGAATTCATGAAGCAGTTTGTATGGTATTGAAAAGGTTTGAATTTAAAAATGGGTCTTGCCATTTAGAAATGAGATTAATCAAAGACCAATGGAAATTAGTTGAAATTAATCCCAGGATATCGGGAGGAGCAATGAATCGAATAATAGAAGTGGGTTCTGGAATTAATTTAGTAGAGGAGACAATCAAACTATTTCTAGGACAAGAGCCTAATTTCGAAAGGAAATTCAATAGGTTTGCTTATGCACATTATATCACCAGTGAATCTACAGGGAGACTAATAAAGGTAACAGGAAAAAAACGTTGTTCTATGTTACCAGGGATAGAGGATGTCTTTATTAAACCTAAAAAAGGAAAGGTGCTTCATCCACCCCTTTCCATGGGTGACCGTTATGGATATGTATTAGCTTCTTCAAACAGTAAGGAAGAAGCAATAGAGCTTGCTAAGGATGCTGCCAAGGAAATACGGTTTTATATTGAACCAATATGAATTATGGAGTGAACAAAGTATGAATGATGAACAAAAAAATTGGAAAGAAGATGATTCAGTTTGTGATCTAAAATCTATCTTGAAGATAATTTATGAAAATCAGAACAAAGCGAAATTACCAATGTTTAAAGGCGTGTTTCATGAAACTACCCCCTTCATCTTGTATTCTACTGAGACTACGGAACCTTTCTTTGCCTTTGGTAATGCACCAAACTCCCAGATCCTCTTTAAAACTTGCTTTTTTCGTTTAGAAAAAATAAATACCTCTTCTATTCACCTTTCGTTATTGTATCCAACTAATGTAGAAGGGAATTATTTTGATAACATAGGAATGCCCTATCGATTAAAGAAGACAAACTGTACAGTGGTTGTAGCTTTAGAAAATTTTTGTGGCATTCAGTGTGTCAGTCCTAAATTAATGAATCGTCAAATTATTATTTCAGGACAAAAATGGTAGAAAAGAATGTTTAACCTTTATTATTATTTGAAATGGGGAATTAGAAAAGATGAATTTAATAGGTATGTTACATCATCGGGAGGATCCTCAGAAAGTGACTAAGGCTTACACCTATTCAGTAGTAGCTAAAGCAGAAGGTATTGAGTTTTTCTATTTTACACCGGGTAAAGTGGATATTAAAAACCAAAAAATTTTAGGGAAATATTACGATAATGGTGTGTGGTTGGATAAGGAATATCGATTCCCTGATGCGATTTACAACTCAAGTTATCCTTTAACGGCAAAGGCTGAAAGAATAGTAGATTATTTGGCTGATAGAATTCCATTTACTAGTCATTCAGTAGGAGATAAATTAAGTGTCTATTCTAGAATTGAAAAAGGGAAGGATTTTCAACAATATTTGATACCAACAGTAAAATTAACTGACTTCAAATCGTTAATGGACATGATTAATCTCTATAATAGTATTATTATGAAACCTGTTTCAGGGCATCAAGGTGGTGGTATCTTATTTCTTGAGAAACAAGATAATCACGACTTTAAAGTCAGCGAATTAGGAAATGCCGTAATTTATAATGAAAGAGAGTTACTAGATATCATTTCACTTAGAATTAAAGACCAAGAATATTTAGTCCAAAAATATATTTGTTCCCGTCTTAAGTCAGGTCATGTATACGATTTCCGTTTACATGTTCAAAAGAATGGAGAGGGAGAGTGGGTTGTAACAACCATTTATCCACGGATTGGGGCTTTGGACAGCATTACCTCAAATTTAAGCAGTGGGGGTTACACAGCTTTCCTTGATCACTTTCTAGAAAAAGAGTTTCATAATGAATGGTTCAATATGAAACGATTACTTGAGCACTTTTCATTAAGTTTTTCCAACCACTTTGAATCTCTATACGATGGAATTACATTTGATGAGCTGGGGATTGATGTAGGAATTGATGAAAATCAAAAGTTATGGTTATTTGAAGTGAATTGGAGGCCCGGAGCTCCAATAATATTTAATCGTGAATTAGATGTAGCATTAAACACGATTCACTATGCTAACTATTTAGCTACGAATAACAAAAAAAATTCTTCGAGGAAAAGCTCATGGAGTACTTGAAGATGGAGATAAGAGTCAAGAGAAAATATAAACACCTATGAATAGGATGGTGCTTTAACTAAGTACTATTGTAATCGAAGGTGTTTTTATTATGGCTAAATGGAGAAAGAAAAAGAGAAATAACCTAAATTCTTTTATGTGAATTTAGGTTATTTTTTAAGTATGGAAATTATTTTCCTTTAAAAGCTGGTTTACGTTTCTCCCCAAAAGCTATTAATGCTTCTAAACGATCTTCAGTTGGAATAGTCATTTCATAAGCTTTTCTTTCGATGTTTAAGCCTGTTTGTAAATCTGCATTCATACCATGTTTAATTGCGAACTTTGCTTGTTGGAGAGCAATCGGTCCGTTCGCTAGCATCAAGTCAGCAAATTTTCTGGTTTCCTCTAGTAAACTTTCACGCGAAACAACTTTGGTAAGTATGCCATATGTTAAGGCTTCTTCCGCTTTTAAACGACGAGCGGTTAGGATGAGTTCCATCGCTTTTGATTCTCCAATAAGTCTTGGTAATCGCTGTGTTCCACCCGCTCCTGGAATAATGGCTAAGCTAGTTTCGGTTAGCCCTAGCACTAGGTCGTCGGTTCCTATGCGGAAATCACATGATAATGCAAGTTCCATTCCGCCACCAAATGCATAGCCATTCATCATGGAGATTGTTGGTTGTGGAAGGTTTTCAATTGTTGAAAAGACTTCACCAATCTTATAGATGTTTCGCTTCACTTGTTGTTCCGTTAAGGTTTTACGTTCTTTCAAGTCCGCTCCAACACTAAATGCTTTATTTCCGGCACCCGTGAAGATAACTACCCGAATGTCTGGATTAATACGGATCGATTCTGCAACTTGTCCGAGCTCACGCAACATTTCGTAGTTAAAGGCATTCATAGACTCAGGTCGGTTTAATGTAATAATCGCTAGATTTCCATTTTGTTCGTAACGAATGGTCTCCATGATGGAATCCTCCTTAGAATGTTCACAATTTTAAAAGTTTTCTCTTACAAAACATATCACTTTTTGTACGTTGTTGCCATCAG
>JBFELW010000308.1:0-3662 GCA_041551995.1 Paenisporosarcina sp. | reverse complement strand
TATTAAAAGTATGACCACACTCCAGAAGAAAATTCGTCCTTTGTTATCAGAAAGCCAAGAAACTGTATTTTTCACGATTTCCGAAAATTGTTGTGATATCGATTTTTCTTTTTTAACAGGTGTCGGTTTTGATGTTTCTGGTTTATCAGCTGTAACAGGCTCTAATTTGTCATCTGGATTAATTTCAAGGTCATACTCTATATTTCCAGCACCATTAAAGCCAATAGTAGGTTCAAAAGGCACCCATCCAACTCCAGGTAGATAGGCTTCTACCCACGAATGCGCGTTATTATTCGTTACTTGGTAAACACGATTACCATCTAGTTTGCGAACATTTTCTCCTTCAGCAAAACCCTTCACCCATCTAGCCGGGATATCCAGCGATCTTAGTAAGACGACCATTGACGTGGAAAAGTTATCACAATAACCCCGCTGTGTTTCAAATATAAACTGGTCTACATAATCTTGGTTATCTTCTGGAACTTCCACATTCGTTTGATCGTAAATGAATCCATTTCGAGGAAAATAACGCTCAATCGCCTGTGCTTTTTCATATAAACTTTGTTCATTTTCTGTTATTGATATCGCTAATTCTCGAACTCGTTCAGGCAGTCCGTCAGGTAATTGTAGGTATCGATCGAATTCCGGTCCTAACTCATTCAACGATTCAACGTTTGTTTTACGTAGTGCTGTTAAACTATAGGTTGGTTCATTAAATGACATTTCATATGATGTTAATTCAATTTCATTGTTTTGCTGGAAAGTTTCAATTTTTTGAGTGTTATTCGATACGGAGAATGTAGTCCCCTCTCCTGCTGCTTGAGCCGCCACTAAACCATATGGATACATAAGAAATGGATACTTCAATTCTATGATAAGTTCAGCCACTTGTTGTTTTTCTGAAGACCCTGGGACAATTCCAGTATCAATCGGATCTCCTTCTGTATAATTCCTTATTTCATTCGAAGTAACGGATTGTTCCCATCCTTTCGAAGTATAAGTATCCTTTGTTTCAATCTTCCAATATTGACCTCTTTCAACAATCGCTTCAAAAACAACTGTATCGTCACCCACGAAAGCTCCACCTAGTAAAGAGTCGTCCTCACCGTATCCAATCTTTCCAACACCAGAAGAACCACCTGCTCCTCCTCCAGCGCCTTCAGCAAATGAATTGATAAATGGGACTGGGTCAGCCCAAACTGGACCAGCTTTTGGCAGCAAAAATCCGAGTACTGCACTTACCGCTACTAGAAAGATGAGCGGAACGATTAGTGAGCCAAATTTAGCACGAGGAATCCCAAGATTATTCGTACGGTATAGTTGGGCTATTTTTAATAAACCCGACAATACTAAACCGATAATCATCACTCGTAAAATAGCATTGTCTCCATCGTATGCGCTAAACGTATCTAAAGTAGCGATAAAGATAACTGTCATAGAGAAGAACAAGAAAATAGATAAACGAACACTAATCCAGTGATGGATTAAATATGTTGTCATCCATAATAGAGCAAAAAACAGTACCGTTCTAAATGAATCTGTGACAAGAGCCCAGTCTCTACTAAAGAGTACTCCTATATTAGTAGAGATGTCTCCAAGAAGAAAAGCGAAAGCCTCACTAGTAAATAAAACTTGGTCTGTGTATACAAATACGAGCACCCATGCAATATAGCCAAGCTTCACGAAACTACTAATCCACCATTTGACTGATAAGAAACTACAAACCAAACTGATGCCAATAAAAATCAAAAACAAGGATAAATAATTGGTTTCTGTCAAATTCATGACAGGTAACAACCATTCACGTATTAGCAAGAATACTAAAACATAAAAAAAGAGTGTAATCCATCTATTTTCAGACTTCTTTATCACGATCTCCCCACCTCCGTAAAGGCATTGGCAAAATGATCTTGTGACAATACATGCACGACCATTCCTCTAGAACGAGCTAATTGATGTACAGCTATGTCCTTCTTAGACATTTTGGTACCTTTTTTCACGACGACAAAACATGTACACAAACGCAATTTTTTTGCCGATTTCGGAATTGCGTCTACCCATTCAGCAGTCAAGTTACCCGTAATAAACAAAACAGATGTCGCATTCGACAAGGCTGGATCATTGGGTAGTATTTGTTCAATTGGTTGAGTTAAATCTGCCGTTACTTTCGCTAAATGAAACATCGTTCTCTGTAATTGATCTTCACCTTGAACGGATGGGAAGTAATGTCTACTTGCCCCCAGTGAAAGAAATGCCGCACTCGCTTGATGCCTTACCACAGCCTGAAGTACTGAAGCAGTCAGTTCAACCTGCTCTTCAAACTTAACTGAAGGTTGTCGATCCATTAGAATAAACAAATCCTGTGACTGGCGATCTTCAAACTCTTTCGTTCGAAGTGTTTGAGTACGTGCAAATGATTTCCAATGAATCCATGAAACACGATCACCAGGTTGATAATCTCGAATACCTGTTGCCATAGTCGTATCTTTGACAATAGTAAATGGAGACGCGGCTGCCCCTTGGTCATAGCGAGTTTCAATTGGCATATAAATCATTTCCGTTACGTTTGGGTATACGATAACACTTTGTACGATAGGGAAAATATGCGTTTTCTTTACCCAGCCAAAAAAATCGCTTACTTCAATTTCAATGCCATCTAACGTGTGCTCTCCTCGTGGCATATGGTCAATTTCATATTTCCACACTATCATTTTCTGTAGGCCCACTAACTTGACAGTCTTTATTCGATTGCCTGCGTGATTGAGTAAAACTTCACTACGCGTATTTTCTTTTATTAATAAGTAAAGCATCGGAAATTGTGAAGGACGCTTTAATTTCACTGTCACAATCAATTTTCCACCATTTCTTACTTGTGCTGTTTCTATATAGCGATCTACTTCTATCTTTGAAATCGGTGTGAAGAAAAAAACAATGGAGTATAAAACAAAAGGCAATAGTGTGTAAAAGATAAACCAGCTGACAAACCCGCCTTGAAACATAGCAAATGTAAAGGCAGATAGTAGAATTACTAGAACCAATATTAGCCTACCACCGATTTTCCAAGAGAGTTTCTTTTTCCTCATTGTCTTATAAGCCTTTTAATCGGTACATTTGTTTTGGCAATAATACGTTCTGTAATTTCTTCAGGAGTAATTCCATCATATCGAGCTTCAGAGCGTAAAATCATACGATGGCTAAAAACAGATGATGCTAGGTATTGAATATCATCAGGCGTCACATAATCTCGCCCTTGTAACATGGCATACGCTTGAGAAGCCCTCATCAATGCAATAGAACCTCGAGGACTTACACCTAAGTATATATAGGAATCTTTACGTGTTCGATTTGCTAAATCTACAATATAATTCTTAATCGTATCATCTACCTTAATTTCTTTTACTTCTTTTTGAAGTTGAATTAAATCTTCTAGAGAGATGACAGAATTTAATTCTTCAATTGGAGCAGACTTTTGTGCTCGTTTTAAAACTTCCATTTCTTCTGCATGTGTCGGATACCCCATCCGAAGTTTCATAATAAAACGATCCAACTGTGCTTCTGGTAGTGGGTATGTCCCCTCATATTCTATTGGATTTTGAGTAGCCATTACAAAGAATGGTTTTGGAATTTGGATGGTTTCGCCATCAATGGTCACTGTCGCTTCT
>JBFELW010000307.1:0-3663 GCA_041551995.1 Paenisporosarcina sp. | reverse complement strand
GGGATATCAGATGAACGAACTAAAATGGAAGTATCCTATGCTTTACTTAAGTTCAGTTGGGATTGCCAATACGGGACAATGGATTTACTTATTAGCTATAAATTTAATGGTACTAGAAAAGACAGGGTCCCCAATGGCTGTGGCTGCACTCTATATGATTAAACCCTTTGCCCATATGGTGGTTGGATTCTGGGCAGGCAGTTTAATTGATCGTGTTTCAACTAAGAAATTGATGATTCATTTAGATATTGTCCGAGCGTTATTAATTGTCCTGATCCCATTTCTAGATTCAATTTGGGTTATTTATGTACTTGTTTTCTTTATTCAAATGGCAGGTGCTATGTTTGATCCTGCATCATTTAAATACATGACCCTGTTGCTACCAGAACCTAGTCGAAAAAGATTTAATGCTTTACTTAGTTTTGTTCATTCAGGTGCTTTTGTGCTCGGCCCGGCTCTTGCAGGCGTTTTATTTATAGTAGGTTCTCTTGAGACGGCATTATTTGTGAATGTTGGTACGTTTATGTTATCTGCTGCATTGATTTATTTACTTCCTAATCGGACCGATACAGATTCCACTAAACACAAGAGCTTTGAATGGCGTGATGTCCAATCTGATTGGCATTTAGTCTGGGAATTCAGCAAAGTTGCCTTCCCTTTTGTGCTTGTTTATATGGTTTTTCAAGGCGTCATGTTATTGACGGCTGCACTTGATTCTATGGAAGTTGCTTTTGCGAAAGAAGTTCTTTTTTTATCGGATTCAGCTTACGGAACCCTTGTTAGTCTTGCGGGTATTGGCTTTCTAGTGGGAGCTATTTGTACAAATATGATGGTTAGATTCAGTTCGGCACGACTACTAATGGGGTTTGGAACATTTTTTGTAGCAGTTGGCTATGTGATCTACAGTCTCTCAACTACGTTTCTACTAGCCAGCATCGGATGTTTCATACTTTCCTGTTTTCTTTCTATGGCAAGCACGGGGTTCATGACATTCATACAAACGCATATTCCAATAGACGTTATGGGGAGAATTTCTAGTTTGTATTCCATGGTTGCCAGTGCGATACAAATGATGATGGTTTTAGTATTCGGGTTAACTGTACAAGTATTATCTGTTCAAGAAGTGGTAATCGGCGGAGCTTTACTCATGTTAATCGTGGCTTTCTATTTGTTAATTGCGATAAGGTTTTCAAAAGTATCTATATAAGTTAATTTTATAATAGAATACCTATCAATAGAATCAGAACAAAGTTGATTTCCGCTCCATGCGGACGCGTTCCGTGGGGCACGGCTTCAATCTCCTCGTCACTCTAAAAACATGTGCTCCTGCGGTTACTCGTCGCAAAGACACTGGCTATTGGCCAGCATCTTTCCTGCGGGGTTTTCAGCTCGCACTGTTCCCACAGGAGTCGCCGCATTGCGCCGCAATCAAACAGTGCTCGTTTAGAATTAACGGATAATTAATATAAAAACTATTTACTCATATAATTTCAAAAACAATAATTTAGTAAAAAGAAATCTAATGCAATTTGGAGGTATGACTATTTTGCTTTATTTAAATGATGTAACCAAAGAGAATTGGATTGATATTATCCGATTAAGCAGTGCTGAAGATCAGAAGAATAAAGTGTTCGAGAAAACAATTGCTTCTAATTGTCTCTCATTAGCACAAGCTAGTTTATTTGATAGTTGGGTTGTAAAATCCATTTATTACGAAGAGACATTAGTTAGTTTTACCATGTATGGCTATTCTGATGAGCTTGAAGGCTATGAAATTTGCAGACTAATGATAGATTATCACTTCCAAGGTAAAGGCTATGGAAAAGAAAGTTTGAAGCTTATTGTCGGGGAGATGGAAAGAACATTTCAATGCAAAGAAGTACTTCTATGTGTTCAACCTGATAATACGAAAGCAATAAAACTCTACACGAATTTTGGATTCGAAGATACTGGAAGAACGATTAAAGGAAATGTCGATGAACACATTTATTCGTACACTTTAGACAAAGAGTCTATTCGTACTTGATGTCCTTTTAGTGTAAAGAATGAAAGAATAAAAACCCTTTGAATGGACGAAGTGATGATTTCATTCAAAGGGTTTTATTATAGTAAGTTAATGCTCCTACAAGTTCAGGTGCTCTTGTTTATTAAGAAACCGAATCACTCGTAAACCTTCTTTGATTTCAACAAGATGTATACCTGTATCCCCTGTTGCAAAAGCAAAGCCACTCGCAGTGGGTAACTTGAGGAAAGCCTGCAATAAATTCGAAATCATCCCTCCATGTGAAACGATTGCAACGCAATGATAATCTTTGTAGTCGACTAGTATTTTGCTTAATACTCGTTCAGCCCGATAACGAAATTCTAGTTCTGATTCTCCATCTTGTATCGCCACGTGAGCTGGTCTACCCCCTTCAGGGAAAGGATACTTGAGAGCTGCTTCTTTTCTGGGTAACCCCGCAAGTACACCATTATTAAATTCCATTAAATCTTCCATTACATGCATTTTACATCCGACGAATTCCTGCAAAGTCGTCGCTGTTTGTTTCGCGCGAATTAATGGACTAGACAGAATTACATTAGGAGGATTTTTGACCGCTATGTAATTCGCCATCTTACTCGCTTGAGTCTCACCTAGTTCAGTTAAAGCGAAATCCGCTCTTCCTTCATGTACACCTAATACATCTGCTCCTGATTGACCGTGTCTAATGAGTAAGAGTTCCAATTTGCACCCTCCTTGTCCGTTCTGTAGGATTCATTTTGTTTTTTGTATATGTTGTTTCTCCACTAATTTATCCGTTAACTTTTCTAGCGTTTTAGTAATAGACTAGCAAGAAAAGGTCTAGAAATAATATACTTACCATTCATGAATTCTAGTAAAAGGAATAGTTAGTTCCCGTACTTTGTGATCGATCTTTATTCTAATTTCTTCTGTTACAAGTCCATTTTGTACAACCTTCAATTCTTTCCCATTTTGAAAATAAAATAGATAAAAAGGCATCTTATCCTCATTTTCTAAGTCATCATAGTACTCGATTTGTTTAATAGTTCCCCAAAGCTGTTCCTTTTTATCATGTGAAAATGTCTCACGATAAGTAACAGAATCATCCGAGAATGTTACAAAAGATAATGAAGAGCCATATGCAAGTACACCAAAGCCGATGCTAAATATAACGGCAATGAAAATCGAGCGTCTTCGGATATCCATAAGCCAAAGAGTAAAACAAGCAAAAATTAAAAAAAGTATTGAGAGTCCGAATACAATAAAGTTAATCTTCGGTAGATAAATCATCCAATTGTAACGGTCATAATAAACCGTCTCTCCAATCAACATAGGCATAAACAAAATAATTAGAGGTGAAAATGCCAATAAACAAATACCAAATATCATGAACACGTGACGTGGTTCAGCTCGATTCCCCATTATTTCTCTCCCTTTTATAAAACACCACTCTTTGTTTCTATTCCCTTTAAATGTATACGATTCCAACATATGAAAGGTTTCAGAAATTGGGAAGTTGCAGGAGCATAAACTTTATCTTACTTTAAAATTCGAAATATATTGAATTGGTCATTCACTTATTATAGAATATTATGGATGGATAAGGAGGAATAATTTATGAAATACATTCATTCTACTCAAGATGCAGAAACCAGTTCTTT